>JBAXSA010000283.1:0-4220 GCA_037130945.1 Pseudomonadota bacterium
GTGGGGGCGGGGATGTCGATGGTCGCCTTGTCACTCTCCAGGATCAGCAGGGATTGCTCCAGCGCGACCGTATCACCGGGTTTGACGAGTACCTCGATGACCAGCACATCCTTGAAATCACCCATGTCCGGCAGGAGAATCGTTTGAGCAGCCATGGGTTCTCCTGGGTTTAGACCGTGGTGGGGTTGGGTTTTTCGGGGTCGATGCGATACCGGCGAATCGCCTCGCCAGCCACCGAAGTTTCGATCACCCCCTCATCGGCCAGCGCCTTGAGCGCGGCCAGGGCGATGTAGTAACGGTTGACCTCGAAGAAGGCCCGCAGGCGTTCGCGAATATCGGATCGGCCAAAGCCATCGGTGCCGAGTGTGACGTAACGGCGCGGCACAAAGGGGCGAATCTGGTCGGCAAAGGCGCGGATGTAGTCACTGGCGGCCACAATCGGGCCGTCGCTGTCGAGCAGTTGTTGCTCGACATAAGACAATCGCGGCGGGCTCTCGGGGTGGAGCAAATTCCAGCGTTCGCAATCCAGACCCTCCCGGCGCAGTTCGTTGAAACTCGTCACACTCCACACATCCGCCGAGACACCCCAGTCATTTTCCAGGAGATCGGCGGCGGCCATCGCTTCCCGCAGAATCGCCCCCGAGCCCAGCAATTGCACCCGCCGGGGCAGATCCGGGCCAACACGGAACCGGTACAGACCCTTCAGGATGCCCTCGATGGCCCCCTCCGGCAGGGCCGGATGGGTGTAGTTTTCGTTCATCACCGTGATGTAGTAAAAGACGCTTTCCTTCTCGGCCAGCATCCGCCGCAAGCCATCCTGGATAATTACCGTCAGTTCATAGCCAAAGGTGGGATCGTAGGAAACACAGTTGGGAATGGTTGCCGCCACGATCTGGCTGTGACCGTCCTGGTGTTGCAGGCCCTCGCCGGCGAGCGTGGTGCGACCGGCCGTGCCGCCGATCAAAAAGCCGCGGGCCTGCATGTCGCCGGCCGCCCAGATCAGATCCCCGACCCGCTGAAAACCAAACATCGAGTAATAGATATAAAACGGGATCATCGGCACACCGTGATGGCTGTAGGCCGTCGCCGCAGCGATCCAGGACGACAGGGCACCGGCCTCGTTGATGCCCTCCTCAAGGATCTGACCTTTTTTATCCTCGCGGTAAAACATCACCTGATCCGAATCGACCGGGGTGTAGAGCTGACCCACCGAGGAATAGATGCCGAGTTGCCGGAACATGCCTTCCATACCAAAGGTGCGGGCCTCGTCGGGGACGATGGGCACCACGAATTGCCCGATCTTGGGGTCACGAATCAGGATGCCCAGCAACCGAACCCAGACCATCGTGGTCGACATGTCCCGTTCTCCGCTGGCCTCCAGCAGCGGCTGAAACGCCGACAAGGGCGGCATCTTCAGGCGGGGTGCTATATCCCGGCGCACCGGCAGGGAACCACCGAGAGCCTGGCGGCGCTTTTGCAGGTACTGGATCTCCGGGCTGTCCGGGGCGGGTTTGAAAAAGGGCGCGGAACTCAGCACCTCGTCGGGGATCGGGATGTTGAAGCGATCCCGGAAGGCCCGCAAGGCGTCCTCGCCCATCTTTTTCTGGGAATGGGTGATATTCATGCCCTCGCCCGCGATACCCATGCCGTAGCCCTTGACAGTCTTGGCCAGAATCACCGTGGGTTGGCCGGTGTGTTTGACAGCCCGGTCGAAGGCGGCGTAAATCTTGACGGGATCGTGACCGCCCCGATTCAGGCGCCAGATGTCCTCGTCACTCAGGTTGGCGACCCGTTCTGCCAGTTCCGGGTATTTGCCGAAGAAATGCTCACGGGTGTAAGCACCGCCCTTGGCCTTGTAGGCCTGATAGTCGCCGTCCAGACATTCCTCCATGCGTTTTAACAACAGACCGCCCTTGTCCTTGGCGAGCAGCGGATCCCAGTAAGAGCCCCAGACCACCTTGAGGACATTCCAGCCCGCCCCCCGGAACACCGCCTCCAGTTCCTGGATGATCTTGCCATTGCCGCGCACCGGGCCATCCAGGCGCTGCAGATTGCAGTTGACGACGAAGATCAGGTTGTCCAGACGCTCGCGGGCGGCCAGCGAGATGGCCCCGAGGGATTCCGGTTCGTCCATCTCGCCATCCCCGCAGAACACCCAGACCTTGCGGCCTTCGGTTTTGAGGATGCCCCGATCCTGTAGATAACGCATGAAACGCGCCTGATAGATCCCCATGATCGGCCCAAGCCCCATTGACACCGTGGGAAACTGCCAGAAGTCCGGCATCAGCCAGGGGTGCGGATAGGACGACAGACCCTCACCCCCGACCTCTTGGCGAAAGTTGTGCAACTGCGCTTCGGTGATCCGGCCCTCGAGAAAGGCCCGAGCGTAGATGCCGGGTGCGGAATGGCCCTGGAAAAAGATCAAGTCCCCGCCAAATTCATCGTCCGGAGCCCGGAAAAAATGATTAAAACCGACATCGAACAGGGTCGCTGCCGAGGCAAAGGTAGAGATATGTCCGCCCAGTTCGGCAGACAGCCGGTTGGCTTGCACCACCATGGCCATGGCATTCCAGCGAATAAAGGAGCGAATCCGCCGTTCCATCGTCCGGTCGCCGGGGAAGGGCGGCTGCTGGTGCGGGGGAATGGTATTGAGGTAGGCGGTGTTGGCGCTGTAGGGCAGATAAGCGCCACTGCGCCGAGCCTTGTCGATCAGCCGTTCAATCAGGTAATGGGCACGGTCGATGCCCCCGCTATCCAGCACGCCCTCGAGGGCGTCGAGCCATTCCTGGGTTTCCTGGGGATCAAGATCGGTTGGGGTGGTCATATCGCATCGCCGTGCTAATCAGTCTTTAAGTAAAAGTCGAAAAAGCCAAATAGCTGCATATTGTAGGGCCAGGGCCGCCCAATCCCAACCGTTGGCGTCAAATATCCAGCCATTGAAAGAAGGATGAATCGGCAGCACTCTAGCCAATGGGGTGAAGAGTCGATTATGCTCAAAATCTGAACCCAACCCGCAAATTTTTACATTCACTGGAGATTTTTTTATTGTGAAGTTACTCTCTGTTATCCCTATGGTACTTCTGTTCGGCATCGCCACGATGCCGACGATGGGGGCGGAATCTCTGGCTGGAGGCACGGCCATCGAAACTGCCGAGGAGTTCGCCACCCTCTGTGTCACGCCAGCCGAGGATCTCAAGGCCGATGCCCACCGGGGTTTTTGCTACGGATATCTGTCCGGAGCCCATAGTGTTTACCAGTCCATCCATGGCCCCCGGATCCGCAAGGCTGTTTGTATTCCAATACCCCGACCAACCCGTGCCCAGGCCGCCGAGGGCTTTGTGGTCTGGCTCAAGGCCCATCCCCAACATGCCCAGGAGTCACCCATCGACGCCCTGTATCGCTTTGCCGAACAAACCTGGCCCTGTCCCAAGAAATAACCCACCGAGGCAATCCTATGAAAATCCGAATGATCTGTTCGCTTATCGCCCTTTTGGGCCTTTCCGCCTGTACCTCTAATCCGACCCAGGATCGGGTCGCCACCGGCGCTCTTGTCGGTGCCGCCGCTGGAGGGATCATCGGCTCCACCAGCGGCAACCTGGGCGCTGGCGCCTTGGTGGGTGCCGGGGTGGGGGCTCTGGGGGGATATCTCTATGACAAATCCAAGAAGTCCGAGGAAGAGGCCTACTACGAAGGTTACAACGACGGGAACCGCAAACAGCCCCGGTCTCTGAGTCAATAATCCCGAATGGGATAAAATCGCCCATGAACTCGATCCTCGCCCAACGGGATCTTGCGGTGCTTTGGCACCCCTGCACCCAGATGAAAGATCACGAGGATTTTCCGCCCATCCCCATCCGCTGCGGCTTGGGGGTGTGGCTGGAGGATTTTGAGGGTCGCCGCTATCTCGACGCGATCAGCTCCTGGTGGGTCAATCTCTTTGGCCACGCCCACCCGGCCATCAATGCCGCGATTCGGGATCAGCTCGGTCAGTTGGAGCATGTGCTGCTCGCGGGTTTTTCCCACGAACCCGCCATTCATCTGGCCGAGCGCCTGGTGGCCGTGGCACCACCGGGCCTCAAACGGGTGTTTTATGCCGACAATGGTTCCTCGGCGGTCGAGGTGGCGCTGAAGATGAGTTTTCATTATTGGCGTAACCGGGGACAGCTCGCCAAGACCCGTTTCGTAACGCTGGCCAACAGCTATCACGGCGAGACCCTGGG
>JBAXSA010000284.1:0-4220 GCA_037130945.1 Pseudomonadota bacterium
ATCCCAAACCCGCGACAAGCACCCCCCCGCCAAGCTCCCACCCTCGTCGCCGGGCACTCACTTAGTCCTCACTCACCGCCAAGACCATGCGTACCAGCGCCGCCAGCGAATGGGCCTCCATTTTCTCCATCACCCGCGCCCGGTGCGCCTCGACGGTCTTGATGCTGACCCCGAGGTTCCGGGCAATTTCCTTGTTGGCCAGCCCTTGCGTCACCCTCATCATCACCTCGTGTTCCCGAGGCGTGAGGATTGCCATGCGGGCCGTGATGACCGATTGTTGAAGCTGGCATTGCCGTTGCGCCTCGTTTTGCGACAAAGCCACCCGGATGCTGTCGAGCAGAGCCTCGTCGTTGAAGGGCTTTTCGATGAAATCCAGGGCTCCGGCCTTGAGCGCCTGTACCGCCATCGGGATGTCGCCGTGACCGGTGATGATGATGATCGGAATCAGGATGCCATCGCGATTCAGGTGATCTTGCAGCTCCAGGCCGCTCATCCCCGGCATTCGCACATCCAGTACCAGGCAGGCATTTTGTTCCGGCGAGTAGCATGTCAGAAAGGCATTCGCCGTGGGGTAGGTTTCCACCTTGACGCCAATGGATTCAATCAGCCATTTGAGAGAATCGCGCATGGCCTGGTCATCGTCGACAACAAACACGGTGGCGTTTTTCACGGTAACCTCGGACTGTTGGGTGATGCCGGTAACTCTAAAAGGGCGCGGGTACCACCCGCTGATCCGGGTTCGAGACGGATTCTACCACCATGATCCTCGACAATGGTCTTGCTGATGGCCAACCCCATACCCATACCATGATCTTTGGTGGTGAAAAAAGGTTCAAAGAGCCGGTTTTGATGTTCTTTGAGTATACCCGGCCCGAGATCTTCCACCACCAGGCGGCCACTGTCCTCGCCACCACTCACGAGGATCCGTATCCGGCGGCGATCAGCGGGCTGGCCTTCCAGGGCGTCCAGGGCATTCAGCAGGAAGTTCAGCACCACCTGTTCGACCTGGATTGCATCGGCCCATACCTGGCAAGACGGGGTGGCGGTTTCGACGGTGATTTCCACCCCCCGGTGCCGGGCCTCATGGGCGACAAAACGAATCGCCTCGCGGGCCAGCCGGCCGAGTTCCACGCTGCCCCGTTCCAGGGGCTTGCGAGCCATTAGTGCGCGTAGCCGTTTGATGATGGCACCGCCCCGGGCGGCCTGGAGACGAATATCATCCAGGGCACCGGTCAATTCCTCGGTGGACATCCCGGCGGGTAGGCGGCGCAGGCAGCCGTTGGCGAAGTTGGCGATCGCCGCCAGCGGTTGATTGATCTCGTGCGCCAATCCGGTAGCCAGCTCTCCCGCCGTATTGTAACGGGCCACATGGATGAGTCTGGCCTGATGCTGACGGGCCTGTTCCTCGGCCGCCCGAACCCGGGTGATGTCGCGAAGATACAGCGTAAAATAGCGTCGCCTCCCCAGGGTCAGGGACACCAGGGAAAGCTCGAGGCACAGGGCGCTACCATCCTCGCATCGGGCGTTGATTTCATGGCGGACTGGCGGCCCGAGCCCTGAGTGACTGTCATCTGATAGGAGCTTTTCAAGCCGATCAGCATCGGCCTCAACGAGAAAATGGCGTGCGAAGTCGAGACCCAGAAACGCTTGCCGATGCCCCAATAACCGCATGGCCACAGGATTGGCCTCGACCACTCGCCCTTGCTCGTCAAGGGTGACGATGGGATCCCCCGCAGCCTCCAGAATGGCCGTCTTGAGAGCCTTGGTGCGAACCAGCGCCTGGTGGCGGTGGGCCAGGAGATATAACAACAGAGTGAACGAGCCGCCGAGTACCAGTGCCTCGATCAGCCGGTGCTGGCGTTCCAGTTTCAGCGCCTGGGCGACGAGATGCGCCACCTGGCGTTTGGGAAAAAAGATGGCAAAGCTCACGTCCCAGTCCGATTCCTCGTAGTCGGGAAAGGATCGTAGCGTCACAAAATAACGCTCTTGCCAGTCCTCGCTTGACGAACTGGCGGGAATCGCGCTGGGCTCGCTGCTTGCCACGACCTCGTCGGTATCGGCGTCGATAATCGCCGCGACCATGCCAGGCAAGGCTACACGCTGCTGGGTTTCCATCAGAAAACGGTCATCCACCGGCACTACCAGCTCAAGACCGGCAATAATGACATCAGCGGCGTTTTTGACCGGAAACACCATCGCGAGAAAGATCCCCGCCTCCTCGTGAACCAGTCTGAAGGGCACATGGGCTGCTTCTTCCTGCCACGAAAGGGCCGGAGGTACGGGATTTTCCGAGGGTATAGTGTCCTGAATTTGGAAGATTTCCCGGGGGCGGCCGGTTTGATCCGTCAGAATGACCTGGCAGGGCGGCACTAGGGGGGATTGCCAGCGCCAATCTTCGGGCAACCAGGGGGGCGGACTCTGGTGGAGGGTCGGCTCGCCAGCCTCGGCCGTTGGCCAGGGGTGCTGATCCAGGTAAAGAGCCAAACGCCGGTGGTTGGCCAGGAGCCGGGTAGTAGATCCCCACTGGTCGAAAACATCCTGGAATTTCAACAGCCCCTGCCGCGCCCTTTCGCGCAACTGTTCCTGGATGGTGCCCTGGAAAACCGCCTGGATGGCGCTGGACTGGATTGAATCGAGCAGCCACCACAACAGGCTCCCTAGCAACAGGCCTCCCGCCACGGCCAGTAGGGGCAAGGGTAAACGGCGGATGGAAAAACCGGGTGAGCGAGATAGAACCCCAGCCGTTTGGCCAGTAGCGTCCCCCGATCCCGTCACCGGCCAGCAACAGGGTTTTCGACTGTCCTGGGAAAAAAGTCTTCCCAGCCGTGATAGAGCCAGTGGGTGGTCAAAACCCCCAACACCGCGCTCGCCGTGGTATAAACACGGGTAGCGCCCACCCAGACTGGCAGGGACACCATGCTCTCCCCATACAGATAGGGAAAGGCGGCAACAGGCCCCAATACGGCATAGTTGTAAGCCGTCACACCGGCGACCGCACCGGCACCCATAATGATCAGCTCCCTATCGAATGACGATCCGTCATGAACCAGGGGCTGTGCTAGATCGGGCAAGGGCGGTGGTGCCGCCGGGAATGCCGGGGGGGGCAGCACGGCCATCAGGGTGAATAGGATGAGGGTTGGAATCTTGGACGAAAATAAACGGCGCATGGGGACTCCTGCAGGATCATGAATCGGGATTGGAACTTATACTCTTGCGATCCTTGTGCTTTTGATGACTCTCCAGCCCGCCTTGCAACACACAAGATTCCATATTGTGGCGGCTGAGCATGAAGGCGGCCGCCGAGCTTCTGGCACCATTATCGCAGAAAAGAACGTAGCGGCGATCCCGTTTGAGTTTGTGAATCTTCAAATGGAGCAAAAAAAGCGGAATATTGATGGCGTTTTTTTTGGGTGATTGCGCGAACTCATTTTCGGTTCGCACGTCCACCGGGACGGCACCCTCGCGAATCAGGATGTTGGCTTCATGCGCACTCACCCATTTGATCAGGGGTGCGAGCAAGAGTGTCTGGAAATTCTTGGCGGAGAGCCGTTTGAGTGTGCAATCTTCCAGGGCGATAACATTGGCATTGCGGTGGAAACCGGTGATGAGTGCCTGCTCGCCGAAACTCTGACCCTCGGTCAGCTCGGCTAAGGCAATTTCCCCTTTGGGGGTTTCCCTCTGGACGAGTACCCGGCCCCTGACCACGATGTAGTAAAAATCCCCCGGCTGACCCTGACGAATGATTTGCGTGCCTTCCTCAACCTGGATCTCTTCGAGACGATCCAGCAGAATCTCCAGGGTCGCCACTGGCAACCGGTGGAACTCGCGCGTCGCCAGCATGGCGACCAGCCAGGTATGGCCATCCGTGCCATCTTCAACGATGACGGTATCGCTGCTCCCGCTGTATCCGGCCTGTTCCCAGCCCAGCACACGTTCCAGGGTTTCGGTCTGAATGTGTGCCGCCACGACGTCTGGCAACACGGCAACGCAGGTGAAGCGGCGAGGCTTGAGGTTACTCAGGGCATAACGCGCCCTCTCGTCACTGGCACCGATTCGCGACACCCGGCCATCGGGAGAGCGCAATTCCACTTCTCCCTTGAGGATAAAGATCGACTCCCGATCCTGATCCCCGGCACAAAACAGAACCGCGTCCTTGCCGCAGTACTGGATGCTGGCAAACTCCGGCAAATGTCTGAGACCGTAACGACCCAGGGATTCGA
>JBAXSA010000285.1:0-4215 GCA_037130945.1 Pseudomonadota bacterium
AGCGACAGTTGCCGGGCGGGATTCGCACCCGCTGAAAGACAGCACCTTTCACGGCACACTAACAATCTGTTTTTAATATAGATTTTGTCTCCACTAAATCCGTTAGAATCAGGCAATACTACTCAGGTTAACTACGCGCTGTCCGGCCGCAGGGACTGTGCCAAGCTGCCCATCATCCGTTCCATATAGGGTGTATCGGTATCGCTGATGGTTTGCAAAGTACCCTGTTGCAGACGCAGGGCCACCTCCT
The DNA here is from genome assembly GCA_037130945.1 of Pseudomonadota bacterium. Taxonomy (GTDB): domain Bacteria; phylum Pseudomonadota; class Gammaproteobacteria; order Chromatiales; family Chromatiaceae; genus JBAXSA01. The sequence goes on from JBAXSA010000285.1 coordinate 251, forward strand.
GTAAGGAGGCCTCAAGCACCTTGATCCCCTTGCGATTGACGAACACCAGCGTATCGGTCACAGCACTGCGCCAGGAAAATTTAACGCGATGCTTTTGACCATTGACAGCCGTCAATTCCAGCCAGGTACCGGTGGCCATTTGTTGGACTTGGTCTACAAAGCGCTTGTTCGCGAGCGGGTGGGCTTCTTCGGCACCCACAGCGGCGGGTGGCGGGCTTGCGCGCACCTCGCTGGCGCCCGAGGGACGCGGTTCGTCCGCCTGTCTCAAATTCACCACATAATAGACTTGGAGATCCTTGAGAAGCCGGGTTAATTTGGCCTGGTCATAGCCGATGCCCAGCAGTTCGTCACGCAACCGCCGCAAAATCTGCGGAATGGCGCGCAGCAAATCGGGACGGGATGCGGCGTCCTTGGGACGCAGGCTCCACAGAAACTCGTCCAGCCAAAGTCCCTGTTGCTGAAAGCCTTCACTTTCCTGACCCTGGCGCAAATAGGTCAGTATCATCAGGTCTCTCCAGCCGTCGAGGAGCGTTTGCGCAGCTTCTGGCAACTCACGATGTCCCAATTTCTCGGACAGCAGACGTTCCACCACCAGCCGTGCCGCCCGGCGTTGATCCTGTCCCTTGACGGTTTCGGCGGTGCGGGCCTCCATCGCCTTGGCGCGATTTTCCTCGGTAGCAATAAACCCTTCCAGTTCCTCGTTCGTCTGGGAAAATAGCCCCACTTCATCGTGAAAATCCGTGACAATCCGATTGACCAGGGTATCGATTTTCCCATACACCCCTTGAGGGCCGCGGTCGCCATCGTCGCTCCAGCTCATGGCCAGTTTTGCCAGATTGTTGAGCAACCGGCGGGCAGGGTGAAGTTTTTTACTGAAAAAACCCCGGTCGAGAATCGCCACCTTGATAATGGGGATCTGCAAACGTGCGATCAGCACCTTCATGGCATCGGGCAATTGACGGTCTTCCAGGATAAACTCGAACAACACCGAGACAAAATCGATGGTGTCCTGATCGGCACTCCGGATCTCCCGCTGGGCCTGGCCATCGGTTTCAAGGCCCAAACGTTCCTTGAGGGCGTGGTGGAGATCCAGGCCCTGACCCCCGCCTGCGGATCCCAAGGCATCCAGGGACTGCTGCAAGGCCGATAGCGAGCCCAATAGTTCGGTGGTGGCAACTGCCGGCAAGAGTACCGTCCCACCTTCTTGAGTACCGCTGGCCAATAAGCCACCCGCCCGGGCGAGCTTGAGAATTTCTCGCATTTCGATAAAGAAATCTTCTGCCCGGGTTTCCTTGTCGGAATCCGTGGGGGGCTGTCCGGTTTCGACCTTCGCCGGGATTGCCGATGGGGTGGTTCCCGCCCGTTCCTGCGTTTGGGTCGGTCGGGCGATGGGGGCTTGAGGCAGGATACCCTGACGGGCCAGAGCGTCATTGATTTCGCCGTAGAGCCGATCCAGCGCCAGCGGGGCTTCCCGCTCGAACAACTTGTAACCCATCAGAAGTACCCGCAGCGGGACTTCGTTGCGGACTACCACAAAGGCGGTTTGCAATGCCTCCGCCATGGCCAGAGGGGCGATGGGGTTCCCGGTATTGTTCAGAATTTCGACGCTGACGCCGACCATGCGCGCAAATCGCTGACTCAAGCCGGTCAAGGCCTCCTGACACTCGCCATCGATCCGATGCGCCAGGGTCTTGACAGCCAGATCCTCTTCTAGGGCATCGTTGCTGACCAGGGAAAAACGGCTATTGACTGCGGCTAGGGGGGCTGTTTTTTCATCAAGAGACGGATTGACGGGTTTGGGAGGATGCTGCCAAAAGTGATCGAATCTCTCCAGCAGCGTTTGGGAAAAACGTGCTTCCATAGCGGCACGCGCCATCCGGATTCCCCGCAAGGCATCGAAATAACTCGAGCTGAGAGCATTTTCGGACTTGTCGGCGGACTGATAGAGCGCATCATCGAAAAGACCGAACCAGGGTTGCAGAAAAACGGGCAAGCGGCTGACAAGAATCGCCCGGCATCCCTGAACCAATGGCCAAATATTAGATGTCATGAGTGCGTTCAAGGTTTCCGGCCTACGCAGAAGGACTACGTTACTCGCTGTTGCCACTGCGTTGCCTCCCAAGTCAGCGATCAGACACTTTTCCCATCATCAACCCCAGTTTATCAGGGAATCCGAGCGGGGAATGTGATGCCGATCACAAAATCCGATGGGCGTGGAGGATACTGTAATGATAATAGGGTAGGTTCTTGGGTACGGGTTCCGTTCAATTTTTTAATATAACTTATTGATTTATAATATAAATATTAAACAGTTTCAGTAAATATCATATATTATTCAAACAGTTAAGTCTACAAACTCAAATGAACCCGTGCCGTGCCGGGACAGCGAGCCATAAAGCTGGTACCTTGCAAGTTTCCTGACTCATCAGATCTATAAGGGTATTCTCATGAATCCATCGTCATCTTTTGGTTCGGCCTTCTTCGACGATCTGGCCCAGCGCTTCACCCAGCAACTACCGCCAGGTTTGGTGACATTGCAGGAGGATTTTCAGAAGAATCTTCGAGCCACATTGCAGACGGCCTTTTCCAAGATGGATCTCGTCACCCGCGAGGAATTCGATGTCCAGGCGGCGGTGTTGGCACGCACCCGGGAAAAGGTCGAGGGTTTGGAAAAACAAGTGGCGCATCTTGAACAAGCCGTCGGCCTGATGCCACCCGGATCCCCTGTGACACCGGACACATTGAACCGTTAGGTGAAGCCGCCGCATTTTCTCACAAACCGCCATGTCGCTAGCCATTCTTTATAGTCGTGCCCGTTCCGGAATCGATGCGCCGCTGGTCACCATCGAGGTGCATCTTTCCAACGGCCTGCCGTCTCTGTCCATCGTCGGGTTGCCGGAACTGGCGGTGAAGGAAAGCAAGGATCGGGTTCGTGGGGCCTTGCTCAACAGCCGCTTCGAGTTTCCCAACCGGCGAATCACTATCAACATGGCCCCAGCCGATCTCCCCAAGGAAGGCGGGCGTTTTGATCTACCCATTGCCCTGGGGGTTCTGGCGGCCTCTGGGCAAATCCCGTCAGGTGCCTTGGAGAACTATGAATTCCTCGGCGAACTGGCATTGACTGGTGAAATCCGCCCTGTCCGTGGGGCTCTGCCGGCGGCCCTCAAGGCCCGTGAGGCCGGGCGCCATCTGGTGGTACCGCGAGATAACGCCGAGGAAGCCGCACGGGTGACGGGGCTTGAGGTATTGGCCGCCACGCACCTTCTGGAGGTGTGCGAGCATCTTCACGGGACTCGGCCATTGTCCGTCCAGCCTCCGGCCACTGAGCCAGCAACGCCGCCCTCCCAGGGTACGGATCTAGCCGAGGTGCGTGGACAGATCCAGGCCAAGCGGGCGCTCGAAGTCGCCGCCGCCGGGGGGCACAATCTCCTGTTCCTGGGGCCGCCAGGCACCGGGAAATCCATGTTGGCCAGCCGTCTGCCGGGCATTTTGCCGCCCATGAGCGATGCTGAGGCGCTGGCTGCGGCGGCGGTCTTGTCGGTGAGTGAGCCCGGTTTCGATGCCCGTTCCTGGGGTGTGCGACCCTTCAGGGCACCACACCATTCGGCCTCGGCGGTGGCCCTGGTGGGGGGCGGCAGCGATCCCCGTCCCGGCGAGGTCAGCCTGGCCCATTGTGGGGTGTTGTTTCTTGACGAATTGCCGGAATTTGAGCGGAAAGTGCTGGAGGTGTTGCGCGAACCCCTGGAGTCCGGGCACATCCTGATCTCCCGGGCGGCCCGCCAGGCCCACTTCCCGGCCCAGTTTCAACTGATCGCCGCCATGAATCCCTGTCCCTGCGGCTATCTCGGCGACCCCAAGGGTCAGTGTCATTGCAGCACCGACCAGGTGGCGCGCTATCGGAGCCGGCTATCGGGGCAGCTGCTCGACCGCATCGATATTCATGTTGATGTGCCCAGACTGCCCGC
>JBAXSA010000286.1:0-4213 GCA_037130945.1 Pseudomonadota bacterium
ATATTACCCCGGCCGGTTGGGTTGAGATCAAACGCAATGGCTTCAAGCTCATCCCCGGCATGCCGGTGGAGGTGCTGATCCAGACCAGCGAGCGAACCCTGCTGGAATATCTCTTGAAGCCCTTTATCGACATGGTCGCCCACGCCTTCAACGAGCGCTAGAAGTGACGGCCTGAATGCGGCCTTCCAGGGCCGGGGCAATAGGGCCTTGGGACAAGAGGGCTAGCAGGGCCTCGTTAAGATCACCGCCTGACTGCCACTCGCCAGGTTCACCCGCAAAAATGGTGACATAGCCATCGTTTCTACCGTTCTTGGCCAGATATTCGGTGGTGGCCAGACGATAATGGCCGGCGAGATCCAGTGCCTGGCCGCCTATTTTGGTTTCTAACAGCCGTTGTCCCCGAGGACGTTCCGGATCGTAACGGAAGGAAAGGCCCGAAACCTGGGGAAATCTCCCGCTTTTGAGTTCGACGTGGCTCACGCCATTTTCCAGCGCCGCCCGGATCTGCTCGCCGCTGACCGTGCGGGCGACCATCCGGTTGGCATAGGGCAGCAGCCGGTAAAGATCTCCCAGGGTGATCACGCCAGGAAGAATCACCCGGTCGTCCCGGATGCCGCCGCCGTTGAAGATCCCCACGTCGGCCCGCATCGTAGTCCGCAGAGCATCAACAATCCAGTTACCGAGATTGCTTTCGGCACGGCGAACCGTGCTTTCCTGGGCATCGAGGGCCACCCTCGTCTCGCCCGCCACCCGTTGATAGGGTTCCAACTCCCGGGCGTAGGGCGCGAGCCATTCCAGCAGATCGGGGGCCGGCGTCAGAACCGCCGGATCCACCGGTTCCCAGCGCCAGTCGTGGCACTCTGGCAAGAGTCTGATAAAAGCCAATCCCACCGCATCCTCACCGGCCTTGCTGATCAGCGTGCGGCCTTCCTGGACACGAATCACCTCATGGTCGTGACCGCCGACGATCACATCGATGTCCGGAATCTGCCGGGCCAGGGCCTGATCCTCATCAAGGCGCAGGTGGGTCAGGGCGATCACGCGATCCACGCCCAGTGCGCGCAGTTCGGCCACCGCAGCCTGGGCGGCCGGAAGGGGTGGGCGGAACTGGATGGATTCGCCCTGACAACCCGCCACCGGAGGTATTTCGACGGTCAACCCGAAGAACCCCAAGCGCATCCCGCCCGCCGTTAACACGCGAGTGGCAGTGACCTGACCGGCGGGAATATTGGCTGTGGTGGGAATATCGACATTGGCAGAGACCCAGGGAAACCTGGACTGCCGGATCCGCTCGGCAAACACCTGACAGCCCTCGTCAAACTCGTGGTTGCCGAAGGTCGCCAGATCCACCGCCAGAAGATTGAGAGCCTCGACCATTTGGCTGCCACGGTGTTTGAGCCGTCCGGATAACAGGGACGGAAAAAACATATCCCCCGCATGGAGCAGCAGCGTGGAACCCAGGATTCGTTGCTGGCGCACCCGGGTAGCAACATAGGCCGCGCCACCTTTGAGGATGGAGGCGCGGTTTTGGGTCACCCGAACGGGAAAGATGTCATACCAGTCGTTCAACTGGATCAAGGTAACCGGCGCATCATCGGCCAGGGCCAGGGAGGCGATGCCGCCTGTCAAAAACAGCGAAAGAAACAAAAGCCAACGGGTCATGAAGGGTCTCCTTTCCGGGATACAACGGGCACCAGTCGGACATCAGACTCGTCAAAGATACGATAATTATGGCTCATATCGCAGAATTAGATACGATCAAGCAACAGAATGCTCATGACCAGACCGTAAATCGCGATACCCTCGGCCAGGCCAAGATAGACCAGTGTGCGGCCGAACATCTCGGGCTTTTCGGCAAGGGCGGCGAGCGACGCCGAGCCAATTGGGCCAACCGCAAGGCCGGCGGCGATGGTGGAGAAACCTGTGGGCAAACCCGCGCCCATAATCGCCAATCCCATGCCAACCGAGATATCCTTGGCTTCCCCAGCAACGGCTCCAGTGACGGCTAATGTCGACGCCATGACATCCTGAGCCCCCAAAAAAAGGATCGCTACCGTCCCCACAAGGAACAGCACTAGATTTCCAATCAGGGCGGGCATCATCCAGGTGCCACGCCGGACACTCTCCGGGATCCTATCCAGAACCAAACCGATGCAGAGAGTCGCGAAGACGACCAGTGAAGTCATGAGTACAACCATCCACACCGGGGAAGTGAAAAAAGAAAATCCATCCTCAAATAGGCCCGTTTTGGCGACATCCTCGACTTTAACAAGACCCTGTTTCTCGAAAACATCGGAAAACTTCTGAAACACAATCGCATAGAGATTGATAATAAACATATTAAAGAAGAGAAAACCAAAAACAGCCGTAGCAAAGGATAATGGAGTGTCCCTGTTATTCGAAAAATCAGGGAAGCAAACACCACAGTGCGGACAGGTTGCCATGTCGGTGATTCTTTCATAGAAAACATCATTCATGCAGTTTTTACAAAGTTTTGTTGCCATTAGCTTTCCCCTTGAATGAAAAGGTCTTCACCCATACCGGCTAGACTTCATAAGGGCAGTGAAGCCGTATGGAAATGCGGCGTCCCCCTGTCAAGTGGGAACCCGCATAATGGCAATACTAGTATTGATGAAAGCGCCTGGTAATTCGAGTAACCCGTAAGGGAAACCCTTATTTCGGGTTCAAATCCAGACTCACCATGCGCACCAGATCGGGAAGGGTTCGGGCCTGCATCTTTTCCATCATGCGGGCTTTGAAGACCTCCACGGTTCGCGGACTGATTTGGAGATGCTGGGCAATTTCCTGGTTGCGGAGGCCTGCTAGAACCTGTTCCAACACTTGGCGCTCACGCGGCGTCAGACGACCCATCCGGGAGGCAACTTCACTCTGCTGCTCTTCCTGTTGCCATTGCCAGGCATCTTGATTTATGGCCTCCAGGATAGAGGCGGACAATATTTGGTCATCCAGCGGTTTTTCCAAAAAATCCACCGCGCCGCCCTTGAAGGCCAGGCGGGCCTTGGCGGCATCGCCATAAGCCGTGATGAAGACTATTGGCAGGCGCGAGCCGCGTTCCGCCAAGGTTTGTTGCAGGGTCGGCCCGTCCATGCCTTCCATGCGCCAATCCAGCAGCAGGCACCCCCGGCACTCGGGCCGCCAGAAATCCAGAAATACCTCGGCCGAGGCAAAGGCCCGAGGCTTTAGACCCTTCAGCCGCAACAAGAGGGACAAGGAATCCAGGACGGCCTCATCGTCATCAACGATGTAGACACCGGGATCAGTGAGGGGGTTTTTCTTGGGGTTTGACACAGGGCAGCACAAAACAAAAACGCGCCGGCAGGGGGGATTCCAACCATAAGCGGCCGTCATGGGCCTCCACCAGCGTGCGGCAAATGGCCAGCCCCAGTCCCATCCCCTCGGACTTAGTGGTGGAAAAGGGTTTGAACAGGCGATCCTCCACATCCTTCGGGAGGCCCAGACCGGAGTCCTCAACGGTAAATCGCACCAAGTGGCCGGATTCCGGTGCCGCGCTAACCAGGATACGGCGCATTGCGGTTTGATGGGCAAGCAATGAATCAATGGAATTGTTCACAAGGTTATTCAACACCGCCGCGATCTGGATGCGATCCACTCGTAGTGGATCAATTCCGGCCAGCACGCGGATTTTAATCTCGATTTGATAACGCTCGGCGCGCCGCTGGACGGAGACCAGGGCCTCACTGAGCAATTCCTGCACGGACACGGCCTCGATCTGAAACTCCCCGCTTTGGAAAAAATCGCGCAGACGTTTCACCACTTCTCCCGCACGCATTGCTTCACGGGTCAGCTTACCCAAGGTCTCAACCAGCAGGGCATCGTCTTGAGTGGGTTCCGCCATCATGATCTGACAAGCCCGGGCATAGTTTGTCAGGGCGAACAGCGGTTGGTTGAGTTCATGGGCCAGGGTTTGGGTCAGCTCGCCAACGGCGGCCAGCCGCAAAGCCTGATGCAATTCCACCTCGCGCTGCTGGAGGCGCTCCTCGGCTTGCTGGCGAATGGTGATGGCCGTACCCAGGGTCAGACCGGTCACCGCCAGGCCCAACATTAGCATCTGGATTTCCACCAGCGCGTTAGTTTGTTGTCCGTGCCACTGGGGAAACAGGATCAGCCCCGTTTGAATCAACGCCAAGGCCAATGTGGCCCCCATGAGACCCCGCCGGGAGGCAATCCACAC
>JBAXSA010000287.1:0-4205 GCA_037130945.1 Pseudomonadota bacterium
CGACGACTGGGTGTCGCCGTCCCTGCCATGGCTTTTGCTGAGGCCGCGAAGAAGCTGCCTTGAGGGTGGTGCTACCAAGATGCCCTCCGGGCCACTGTCAGTTGTTCAATGTCCCCTACACCTGTGCCATCTTTCATCTCACTCGATGATCAAGTTTTTTCTAAGCGGTTGATCTTGCGAGAGATGTTAAAATCCTGCCAAAAGTAAAATATCTTTATAAATCAACGAATCGTGCTTTCATTTGCTCAGCATGGCCTCAGATTACCCTGAAAAACTTGAACATCGAGTCTCATCCCTTTTCACCAGGAACAAACATTCCACTGGCGACACTGCGTTGCATGACAAACGACATTGAATGCCTACCTGGATCAATCCGGCTGTCAGGCTGTAGAAGTTGGTCTGTGTCTGCGGTAAAGGATCACCAGGGCGATCAGCACAAGCAGCATGATCCATTCCGGAGGCTCCGGGGTTTTACGCTCCTCAAACTCCAACACCCCTTGATTGGCAAGCGACTGGTCTTCCTTGCGTTCGAGGATTCGCCATTGGGCGGAGCTCTCCACCACGATCAGCGAGGTGCTGGGGATGAGCATCCCCAAGGTTCGGCTGGCTTCGAGTAGTTGCCGACGCTGGATTTCCATCACGGCGGGGTCGAGGATAGCCGTGCGCCATGCCGACCACAACCCGGCGTACTGCACCCAGGTCGCATCTGGATGAAGGAGAGCGGTTTCAGGCACCTCTGAGAAGGTCGTGCCATCGAAGTATGAGAGCGGCGCATTCCCGGGCAGCGCAGCCATGGCGGGTTGTTGAGGGTTGATGATAGTCGTGATAGTGCCCCGTCTGAAGGCGTAAACAGGCGACAGGACAGCGGGTACAGCCTCTGGGAGGGTATTCCCGGCAAAGGAATGTGCTGAAAGTGTTCCGTTCTCATCCAAATACCATGCACCGACATCCGGGGTGATGAATGCCAGATGGGCGAGTTGTATGGCCTCCAATTCCTGCTTATTCATGGCGCTGGCCGCAAGCAGGACAACTACCGGCACACGTTCGATATTTCCCTGTGTCATCAGCTCGTCGGCATGGCGCAGCAATGCCTTGCGAATGGCCTGCTCGGCACCAAATCCACCCACACGGGGCATTTGGGCATTCTTGATCGCTGTCGTCAGCACCTCCTGATCGGTGGCGCTGAGAATGCCCTCCTTGAGTTCCTGCTGGTACAGATTGACCGCCGACAAACGTACCTCCCGAATACCGAGCTTTTCAGCAAGGTGTGCAATGCGCTGCGGGTACGATGCCACGGCCGCCTCGCTGCCCATCGAGAAATCAAGCATGACACGCAGATAGGGGCGACGGGTGATGGTGGGCAGCGTAAGTTTCCCCAGTACGGCCAGATGGTCGTCTGCGACATAAAGCGAGGTGGCCGACGCTGTTTCCGGGTTGAGGGTGACCTCTTGTCGATCCACGCTGATCCGGCTCGCCGCCTGGGCAGGAAAACGGAAATCGATGGCCACCTCGCGCTGTCCCTGTGCGGGGAACGGGTAGACACGCAACTCCAGGGTATCTGGCGCGCTGTACAGCAAAAGCGCCGGATCACGTCTCACCTCGGTGATCTTGGTGTACACCCACAGTGCGGTCTTGCGGTCAAAGACCTTGCCGGGTTCCCACCTGTCCTCGATTTTGAGCGTCAGGCCGGTGGCAAAGACACCCTCCGGCAGCTTGATGCGCGCAAGATATTCGGAATGGGAATCGGTACTGCGATTGCGTAGTGTCAGGTGTACCCTGGCAAGGCCGGGGGAGATCAGTGACGATCCAATGGACTCCAGGGCGATATCCCTTTGTGGTGGCAGGCTGCCGCCGTCGCCCTGTATTCGGGGGGTGCGGTAGAAGCGAGGGGACAGAGAGTTCGGGCGGATTGTCGGCAGCGGCGCGCCACTCAGCAGGTAGTACATGCGTCCGATTCGGTCATCGGAAAGAACCATGCCGCCAAATACCAGTTCGCTGTAGGCTCCCGCCAGATAAGGCAGCTGTATCCCCTGTTTGTACTCCTGAAGCTTCAACAGGGCCTTCGCTGCCCGTGTCGCTTGTGCGGGCGATGGGGGTGGGGCTCCGTTATAGACGATATCGATGGCCTGGTGCAGGGCGGCACGATCGAGCAGAGTCTCAACCAAGAGATATCCGGGGATCAATAACACCCCGGCCAAGAGCAGACCCAACGACTGTATACGACCGGAGACCCCCTGCACGGCGAGAAAGTCCTCGACTAACAGGCCGGTCTGGAAAACCCCGAGGGCCAGTGGCACCAACATCAGAAAACCCATGCCCATCGCTAGGATCGCGAGCAGGGACAACGGCAAAAACGGCAGAAACACCAGGAAAAAGTAGAAGATAAAGGGATAGGTCAGGGCCCGCATAAAAAGCTGGAGTCTGGCATGTGATCCGCCAGGACGGGCCAGCAGCAATAACCCGTTCAGTACCGTCAGGCAATAGACCCCGATGGATTGGAAGTCGGCGGGAAAAGGGAGCGATTGGTTGAGATACAGCCCACCCAGCGGGGCAATGAGACCCAGCAACAGTACCAGCAGGGTGTGCATGCGCCTGCCGCCATCCTGAATCAGGCACACGAGTGTGTTAACCAGCCGCATCAGGGCGGCAAGCATCAGGATCAGGGAGCCAACACCCAGGAAGATCGTGACAACCTGGGGCAGACGTGCGAGCAGGATCGGTTGCGACATCGAAGTCAAGGCGTACCAGGCCAGCGGGATGGCGAGCATGGCCAGCACACTGTAGAGGGCATCACGTCTGTTCGTGAGCCTGAAAGGAACACAGGCCAGCAGATAGAGCGCCAGAAAGGTTCCCGGCATGAAAAAGGTAAAATTCCAGACCAGGAAATCGGCATCCTCAATGATCCACCACGGAACACTTCGAGGAACCATCGGCAGGGCCGCCACAACACCCCAGAGATAGGCGGGATGGATCAGGAGCAGGGCCAAGATCACGCCCCAACCCGAAAAGATATGGCGGCTTTTATACCAAACAAACAGGGCGCCATTGAGCCCAAGAATCAGGCATTCGACCACTAGCAAACGCAGTGCCGTAGATTGTTGATCCTGGGTTACCTCGCCGGCAATCAGCCACCAGCCCCGCAGATTGAGAACCACCAGTAAGGTCTGCGGGAGTACATAGCCCCACAGCAAAAGAGAGGCGCTGCGCAGGAAAGGCGGGATGTTGGTTCGCGGATCCGTTGGCAGGCTGTTCATGACGGCTGTTCTCTGGCAGGTGAGTTGTGGGAAGATTCCTTGAGACTAAAAAGGTGCCATGGGCGCTCCAGAACCAGGGTTAGCGCGATCAAGGTGGTCGCAAAGACCACGACCCCGATGGTCTCATGGATGAGATCCTGTATCGAAAGTGGCATGGATCGCAGGCCGTGGGCGTACATCTGTATGGAGCACACTACTCGCGAGGCGTTGGCGAGCAGCGCCATTGGATAACCCGCCACCAGCCACCCTGCAGACAGTCCACCGGCCTGGTATCTCATCCCCAGGTAGGCCACCAGTAGGGAAAAGAACGTGGTACCACTGCACAACTCGCCAAGGATGACCTGGGTATGCCCAACCCTATAGATCCATTCGCCATTACAGAAATCCCCTATGCCTAGAAAAGAGCTGACCAATCCACCGACAGGGTAGATAAAAAACAGGGTCTTCAGCGTGGGAAAGGCATAAAACAGGGTGCGTAAGGCAAGATAGATTCCAACAAGAACGCCGATCTGCCTCAGGTCGGGTAGATGGATTCGGTTTGGGTTTGGGTTGTCCATTGCTTCGAGCACCATGCTGGGACGCCTTTTTTATCTTCGTACCGATTGAATTTTCCATCGGTGGTTATGGGGATACCATGGCAGTTTTGGGCCAGCCAACCGACATCTACTTCTCACCCACTGGGAAAATACCGGTGTGATCATCAGTCAGCAAGTGCGGCAGGCACCCCACTGGCGAGCACTGCCGTTGTTTGGCTGGATCGCTGGCAAAAAAAAGCCGGAACTGAGTCCGGCCTTTATGGTTTTTGGAGGCGGCGGGAATCGAACCCGCGTCCGCAAATCCTCTGCCCTTGGATCTACATGTGTAGCCTAGCCTATGGTTTTAACCCGTGGCGACCCGACAGGCGGGGCCATCCCAAGGCGATCCCGAATTGGTTTTAGTGGTGACAGTCCG
>JBAXSA010000288.1:0-4200 GCA_037130945.1 Pseudomonadota bacterium
GCGAGAATACAAGACGCTTTGAATGCTTAGGCGTAAAAAATCCCGAACACCTATGCTGAAAAACTATATGAGCCAACCAGGGATCATTTCCGGCTCGGCTTGTAGCCTTCTTTTTTCATTTCCTTAAGTTCGTCCTTGAGGACGCGCAAACGCGCATCGATTTCAGAGGTCTTTTGAAAATCGCCAGGCTTGCGAAGCGCCGCCTCCAGTTGCGCGATGGCGGCCTCGATCTGGCCGTTGAGATAGTACTGTTCGGCGAGATAACGGTGGGCTATCAGGGGGTCGCCGGCCTCACCGCTGGCTTGGGCCAGGGCCTTGTAGACCTCTGGCTCGTCGGGGTGGGTTGTGAGCAGGGGCAAGAGTGTCTCCCGCGCCGCTTTGGGACGCCCGGCGGCCAGTAGGAATTCGGCTTCGGTCATGCGCAGCGGGTAGTTGCCAGGCAACAGCGCCAGCCCGCCCTGGAGCGTCTTCAAACCCAGTTCCAAGGCCCCTTCGCTCTGGTGGAGGCGTGCCTGGAGAATCAGAAAGGCGGGCTGATGGGGATGCGGTTTGAGTAGCTGGGCGAGCGCTTCGGCGACAGCGGCGGTCTGATGCTGGCGCAACAGGGCCAGGGCGTAGCCGTAACGATGGGCGGTGAGATCGCGGTAACGGCCTTCGCGGAGCCCGGCCTTGAAGTAATCCACGGCATCCACGGGATTGACAAAGGATTGTGCCTTGAGGGCGGCGCGGGTCAGTCCATAGCGGATATCCTCGGGATACTGTTTGTAGCCGAACTTCTCCGCCCGTTCGAGGCTGTCGGCAATCCGGTTCGTGGTCACAGGATGGGTGCGCAGAAATTCGGGGGCGTTGGTGTCGTTGCTGCGGGTAGCCCGGCTCAGGCGCTCGAAAAACACCGGCATGGCACGCGGATCGAATTGGGCACCGGCGAGAATCTGCATCCCCACGCGATCAGCCTCCCACTCGTTCTGGCGAGTGAAGTTGATCTGGTGTTGCAGAGCCCCGGCCTGCACGCCCAATACCGCTGCGATGGCGGCGTCACCCGACACCCGCGATCCGGCGATGGCCGCAGCAATCATCAGGGCGGCGGTGGCCAGACTGAAACGGCTGGTATCGTCGAAGGCCCGCAACAGGTGTTTTTGGGTAACGTGCGCGGTCTCATGGGCCATGACTGCGGCCAGCTCGTCCTCGCCCTCGGTGGCCAGGATCAGGCCCGCATGAACCCCAATGTAGCCGTTGGGGCCGGCGAAGGCGTTGATCTCGGGCGCGTCCACCAGAAAAAAATAAAAATGCCGGCCTGGCTCGTCGGAACGGCTGGCGAGGCGCTGGCCCAGATCCCAGAGGTAGTCGTTCAGCAGGGGGTCGTCAAGAACCTTGATCTGTTTTCGCAGACTCCGCATGAAGGCCTTGCCAAGCAAATGCTCCTGGGCAGGACTGAGCGCAGCCGCCGAGGAAGAGCCTATCTCCGGCAGATTGCCAAGATAGGTATTGGGCCGGAGCGCATCACTGATGTCTGGCTCCACCCCGGGGTTCAGTCTGGCCGGCGCTAGCGGTAGATCGGCGGCCTGCACGGCCAAACCGGTCAGGAGGGCAAGGATCATCCCGATCCAGCGCGACGGTGAACCTAGGCAAAAGTGTCTGACTGTCATGGTTGGTCTCATGCTGAGACCCTCTGGCGAATCTCGTAAACATGGCGATTCCCGGGATGACGTTCAAAATCCCGGGGCAGGGTGTCCTGGCTGATATCCCGGATCTGAAGACCCTCCAGCGCCGCTGTATCCAGCTTAAAACGCCGCAGGGGGGAGGAGAAGATCAGGATGCCCTCTGGCGTCAGGCAGTTGGCCGCATCCTGGATGAGCGGGACATGGTCGCGCTGGATATCGAGGGTATCCGCCATCCGTTTGGAGTTCGAAAAACTCGGTGGATCGAGCAGGATCAGGTCAAAACGCGCCCGGCAAGCCGCTGGCCAGATCCGGGCATCGGCCTGAATGAGCGGGTGGCGCGAGCTATTGAGGCCATTGAGGGCCAGGTGATCGGCAGTCCAGCGCAGATAGGTGGCCGACAGATCAACACTGGTTGTCGAACGCGCACCACCCAACGCGGCTTGCACCGTGGCGGTGCCGGTATAACAAAAGAGGTTGAGAAAATCCCGGCCATGGGCGAGTACCTTCAGCCGCTCGCGCACCAGGCGGTGGTCGAGAAACAGACCGGTATCCAGATAATCGGTGAGATTGACCAGAAACCGCGCCGCCCCTTCCTGGATTTCGATGCGCTCGTCACGGTCATCTTGGCGTTGATATTGCCAGGTGCCACGCTGACGTTCCCGAATCTTGAGTACCACCCGCTGCGCCGGCAGCCCCAGCGCCAGAGGCGTCAGTGTCATGACCTGGCCCAGGCGGTCAGCGGCGCGTTGCGGGTCGACACTGGCGGGTGGCCGGTACTCCTGCACCTGTGCCCAATCGCCGTAGCGGTCAATGGCCACCGCAAAATCCGGCAGGTCGGCGTCATAGACGCGATAACAGCTAATCCCCTCGCGCGCCGCCCAACGATCCAGGGTCTTGAGATTTTTTTTGAGGCGATTGAGAAAATCCTCGCCACCCCGGGCCAGGGCGGAGGCCAGAACCCGCTCGCCGGCCCGCACATCCAGAGCCGCCCGATCCACACCGGCCTCGGGTTCCACCCGGAATTGCAAAAACTGGCAAAGAATGGGGCCATTATGAAAGCGGTTGACCTGGTGGGCGCGCAGTCCCATGCGTTTGCCAAGCTCAGGATTAGCCGTGAGCAGCGCGGCCCGCCAGCCCACAAAGCGTTCCTTGAGCAGATCGCCCAGGGATTCATACAGGGGTGCCAGATCCCCTTCCTGGAGCCTTTCCCCATAGGGCGGATTGGCCATCAGCAACCCTGGCGATCCTGCGGGGGGACGGCTATCGGCCATTTCCCGGCGCTCAAAATGCACCCGGCCCGCCAGCCCGGCCCGTTCGGTTTGCGCCAGCGCCAGACGAATGGCATCGCCATCATGGTCAAACCCCGCCAGACTGATGCGCCGACTAGCCCCCGCCGCTTGCCGGTCTTGTGCGGCCTGTAGCACCCGCCGCCACGCCAGGGGCACATGGCCGAGCCAGCCCTCGAACCCCCAGCGGTCGCGCCTCAACAGCCCAGGTGCCCAGTCCCAGGCCATCAGCGCGGCTTCAATCACCAGCGTGCCGCTGCCGCACAGCGGGTCTATGAAGGGCCGGTTGTCCGCGAGCAGGGCTGGCCACCCGGCCTTCCACAGCAGAGCAGCGGCCAGGTTTTCCCTCAGGGGGGCCGGGTGTCCCGCCAGCCGGTAACTGCGGCGGTGCAAGGGTTCCCCGGAGAGATCCAGGGTCACAAGCGCCTGAACGCCCGCCAGCCTGACCAGGATGCGAAGATCCGGATGTTGACGGTCTACCGACGGGCGCCGCCCGGTACGCGCCCGCAAGCGGTCGACCACGGCGTCCTTGACGCGCTGGGCGGCAAACATCAGGTTGTGAAACCCTGGCCCGCTGCCGCGAAAATCGACTGCCAGGGTCGCATCCGGGGACAGATGTTCCTCCCATTCGATTGCCAGCAGGGCCTCGTACAGGGTATCGGAATCCTCGGCGGGTACCATAGCCAGGCGTAGCAGAACCCGGCTCGCGGTTCGCGACCACAGGCAGGCGTTCAGGGCGTCTTCATAGCTGGCCTCGGCCAGCACCCCGCCGAGCCCTTCCTTGAGGGAGGTAAAAACTCCCAGGGTTGCGAGTTCTTCCATCAATACCGGCGCCACCCCTTGGGGGGCTGTCAACAACAAAGGGTGGAGAGAGGTAGTCACACAGATTCCAGAATGAGAAATGCAACCCCCATTATTCCATCAAAAGATAACATCGGCTTGACAACGGGGTCTAAATGTAAGAAAATTATTAACAGCTGATGGCGATGCCATGAGCACACTCCTCCATCCTCCTTTGGTGGAATTTTACGCGGCGTCCTTCGCCGCGTTTTTTTTTGCCTCAAAAGACCCTGAATCGCGGTTTCAAAGCGTCTTGCTGCGGGTCAGAAACATCGCGTCTCCATAGCTGAAAAATCGATAATCCGTTGCGACCGCGTGGCGATAGGTCTCGAGTACCCGATCCACCCCGGCAAAGGCCCCGACCAGCATCAGCAGGGTCGAGCCCGGCAAATGAAAGTTGGTGACTAGGGCAT
>JBAXSA010000289.1:0-4191 GCA_037130945.1 Pseudomonadota bacterium
CGAATGGCCCGCGCCAGGGCGCGCCCATCGGCACCAGGAATGCGAGCCTCGCCCGCCGGATAGACCTCCGCCAACACCAGGTGATCCACCTGGGACAACACCTGGACAAAATCGTCGAAGCAGTCACGGGTGCGAGTGAAGCGATGCGGCTGGAAGGTCAGCACCAACCGCCGTCCCGGCCAGGCACCCCGGGCCGCCGCTAGCGTCGCCGCGACTTCGCGGGGGTGATGGGCATAATCGTCGACCAGGGTCACCCGGCGGCCATCCGGCAAGCACAACGGATGGGTCTGAAAACGCCGCCCAATGCCCTGAAAATTCTCCAGGGCGCGCTGGATGGCGACGGTGGACACCCCCAATTCCAGGGCCACGGCAATCGCCGCCAGGGAATTCAGGACATTGTGGTGACCCGGCAAATTGAGGCGGATCATGACGATCTCTTCGGCCAATTCGGGGGCCGCTAGCTGATAGCGCATGGAGAGTCCGTCCTGCTCAATGGCGGTCGCACGAATGTCGGCATCCGGCCGGGTGCCATAGGTGCGCACCGGCCGGGTCAGCGCCGACAGTAGCGAACGCACCTCCGGGTCGTCAACACACAACACCGCCAGCCCATAGAAGGGCAAATGATGGAGGAATTCGGCGAAGGTCTCGCGCAAACGGGCAAAATCGTTGCCATAAGTACCGAGGTGGTCTGTGTCGATGTTGGTGACCACCGCCAGCATTGGCTGGAGATAGAGGAAAGAGGCGTCGCTCTCGTCGGCTTCGGCCACCAGGCACCCGCCAGTACCCAAGCGGGCATGGGCGCCGGCGCTATTGAGACGCCCGCCGATCACAAAGGTCGGATCCAGCCCCCCTTCCGCCAGCAGGCAGGTCACCAGACTGGTCGTGGTGGTCTTGCCGTGGGTGCCGGCCACCGCGATGCCATAGTGAAAACGCATCAGTTCAGCCAGCATCTCGGCGCGTGGCACCACGGGAATGCGGGCCTGGCGGGCGGCGCGCACTTCGGGATTGGTTTCGTCCACCGCGCTCGACACCACCACGGCATCCGCCCCTTGCACCTGCCCGGCTTCATGACCCAGAAACAGCGTGGCCCCGAGGTCGGCGAGGCGGCGGGTCGTGGCGTTGCTTTTGAGATCAGAGCCCGTCACCTGATAGCCGAGGTTGAGCAATACCTCGGCGATGCCGCTCATGCCAGCCCCGCCAATTCCCACGAAATGGAGGCGTTGAATACGGCCCATGCGGCGGCGGGTATTGATGCGGCTCATGAACGCGCAACTTCCTGGCAAGCACTTGCGAGGATCTCCGTAGCGTCGGGGTGAGCCAGTGCCCGAGCGGCCTCGGCGGGTTTGAGCAACGCCTGGCGATTGGGCACGCGCTCAACCAGGAGCCGTGTCAAGGCACCGGCCGTCAGCTCTCCCTGCGGCAATAGCCAGGCCGCGCCCATGTCGGCAAAGAAGGCCGCGTTGTGGGTTTGATGGTCATCGACCGCGAACGGAAACGGCACCAGAATCGAACCAACGCCCGCAGCCGCCAATTCCGCCAGCGTCAACGCGCCCGAGCGGGCAATCACCAAGTCCGCCCAAGCGTAGGCCGCAGCCATCTCTTCGATAAAACCCGTCACCTCGGCCATCAGCCCTAGGCGCTGGTAGTGTTCCTGCGTGGCGTTGAGATCGGCCGGGCCGGTCTGATGCCAGATCGCCAGGGGATGGATCGCGGCAAATCCCGCCAACCCCTCGGGCACCAGGCGGTTGAGAGCGGATGCGCCTTGCGACCCCCCCAGCACCAAGAGCCGGAGTGGCCCCTCGCGTTTCTCAAACCGTTGGGAGGGTTTTGCCAGGGCGAGGATGTCCTCACGCACGGGATTTCCGCATCGCCGAGCCTGGCAAAACGGCGGGAAACTGCCCGGAAAGGCCTCGAAGACCCGCGTGGCAATCCAGGACAGGACGCGGTTGGTCAGCCCCGGCAGGCGGTTTTGCTCGTGGATCACCAGGGGAATCCCCATCAACCAAGCAGCCAGCCCACCCGGGCCGGCGGTAAATCCCCCCATCCCCAGCACCACCCCGGGGCGTTGCCGGCGCAACGCCGCCCGCGCCTGCCAAACCGCCCGTGCCAGTGTCATAGGGGCACCCAGCCAGCGTTTTAGGCCAGAGCCCCGCAGACCCCGCACCTCGATCCACTCTATGGGAAACTCGCGGGCCGGTACCAGACGCGCCTCCAAGCCCTGGCGCGTACCCAGCCAGCAGACCGGCCAACCGCGCGACCGCAAGTGTTCCGCCACGGCCAGGGCGGGAAAGATGTGGCCGCCGGTACCACCCGCCATCACCACCACCCCACACCGGGGTTTTTTGGAGGATTCAATCATGGGCTGGGATCTCCAGAACCGGGTAAATCTTCCCTCACCCCAACCCCTCTCCCAGGGGGCGAGGGGCTTTTTTCGCCTCCTTTTTCGCCCCCCTCTCCCTCCGGGAGAGGGGCTGGGGGTGAGGGAGGCATCTCGAACGACAGTGCCCGGCGGTTTTCGTAATCGATGCGGGCGAGCAGGCCCACCATCATGCAATTCAAGAGGATGCTGTTGCCGCCAAAACTCATGAACGGCAAGGTCAGGCCCTTGGTCGGCAAAAGGCCCGTGTTGACGCCCATGTTGATGAAGGACTGAAAACCCATCAAGAGCCCAATCCCCGCAGCGGCAAATCCCCCGAAGCGTTGCCCACGGTCGTGCGAAACCGTGGCGATGCGAAAGCATGTCCAGACGAGAAAGGCAAATAGCCCCACCACCGCCACCGTACCCGCTAAACCCAGTTCTTCGGCGATCACTGCCAGCAGAAAATCCGTATGGGCCTCGGGCAGGTAAAACTGTTTTTGGATGCCATTGCCAAGCCCCACCCCCAGCCATTCGCCACGGCCAAAGGCGATCAGCGCCTGAGTGAGCTGAAAGCCTTTATTAAAAGGATCCGCCCAGGGATCTAAAAACACCGCGATGCGCTGGAGCCGATAGGATTGTGAGGTCACGAGACCCACCAATGCGATCAGCGAACCGATCAACAACATTCCGAATTGCCACACCGGCACCCCGCCGAGGAACAACATCGCCATGGCCGTGGCCAGGATCACCACGGTGGTGCCGAAATCCGGTTCGGCCATGATGAAGGTACAGGCGATCACCAGCAGAAACATGGGCTTGACAAATCCCCAAAAGGATCGGGAGATCTCGCGCTGGCGGCGCACCAGATAGCCCGCCACATAGACGATGGCGCAGAACTTCATCAATTCCGAGCTTTGCAGGTTAAAAGGCCCAACGGGAATCCAGCGCACCGCGCCCTTGGCTCCCCGGCCCAACCCCGGCACCATCACCAGCGCCAGCAAGAACACTCCCAGGAAAAATAGCAGGGTGCCGCGCTGTTCCCACCAGGCCAGTGGCACTCGAAACACCAGGACGGCCAGGCTCAACCCCAGGCCCACCGAGATCAGATGGCGAATCAGAAAATGGAACGGCGAGCCCGTGCGGTCGCCAATCACCAGAGAGGCCGAGGTCACCATGACGATCCCCAGACACAACAGGGCTGCGGACACCGCCAGCAAACCGCCGTCCACGGCGGGGAGGCGGAAATTGCCGAATGGCGGCAAGGACGAGGGGCTGGAAGCGGCTGTCACGACGACAACCTCCGCACCGCAGCCTCAAAACACCGGCCACGCGCCTCGTAATTGGTGAACATGTCAAAACTGGCACAGGCCGGAGACAAGAGAACATGGTCACCCGGCTGGGCCAGACCCGCAGCCAGTTGCACCGCAGCCTCCATGTCCCCGGCAAAATGGCAGGGCACACCGCCCGCCGCTGCGGCGATCCGCAGGCTATCCCGGCCGATCAGCACCAACGCCCGGGTGGTTTGGGACAGCGCTGGCACCAGGGGTGAAAAATCCGCCCCCTTGCCATCCCCGCCGGCGATCAGCACCGCCCGTCCCAAGTCTGACCGCAGCCCCTCCAGGGCCGCCACCGTTGCCCCGACATTGGTGCCCTTGGAATCGTTGTACCAGCGCACACCACCCCACTCAGCCACCCACTGGGTACGGTGTGGCAATCCTGGAAAGTGACGCAGTGTCTCGACCATGGCCGCGCGTGGCAACCCCGCCGCCCGGCCCAGCAAGAGGGCGGCCAGGGCATTGGCCAGGTTGTGGCGGCCCGCCAGCCGCATCTCG
>JBAXSA010000290.1:0-4158 GCA_037130945.1 Pseudomonadota bacterium
CGCACCACCTGGTCGGACTCGATGCTGAACGTCTGATCGACATCGAGGCTGGTGTGTGAGACATCGTCCAGGATGCCCACCGTAAAATGGCCTTTTGGCCGCGCCTTTTTAAGCTCATCGAAGACCGCCTTGGCCATGGCAGGCGTAAATTCCTTGGAGGACAAGCCGTAACGCCCGCCAATGATTTTTGGCAGGGGCATCGACAGAACACCCTGGAGATGGGCCTCCAGGATCGCCGTGATCACGTCGGTGTACAGGGGCTCGCCCAGAGCCCCCGGGCTCTTGGTACGATCCAGAACGGCGATGGCTTGTGTGGTGACGGGCAAGGCTCGCAAAAAATCTTCCGCAGAAAAGGGCAAACACAACCGCACCTGAACCACGCCCAAGGGCTCGCCCTGTGGTTCAAGATACTCCAGGGTGCTGCGCACGGTTTCAGCACCCGAGCCCATGATGACGATGACAAATCGGGCCTCCGGACTGCCAAAATAATCAAACAGGTGGTACTGCCGCCCCGCCACTTGAAAAAATTGGTTCATGGTGGCCTGCACCAGGGCGGGGAGCTGTGCATAAAAGGGGTTGGAGGCCTCGCGCGACTGGAAAAAAACATCCGGGTTCTGCGCCGTACCGCGCAACACCGGATGGTCTGGACTCAAGGCGCGCTGGCGATGGGCGCGGATCAGATCGCCGGACATCATGGCCGCGATCTGTCGATCAGACAAAATAACCAGCTTGTTAATCTCGTGAGAAGTCCGAAAACCATCGAAGAAATGCACAAAGGGAATACGCGACGCCAGGCTGGCGGCCTGGGCTATTAGCGCCATATCGTGGGTTTCCTGTACGGAACTCGAACAGAGTTGGGCGAAGCCGGTTTGGCGCACCGCCATCACGTCGGAATGGTCGCCGAAGATGGAGAGCGCATGTGTGGCCAGGGAACGCGCCGCCACATGGAAAACCACCGGCGTCAATTCGCCCGCGATCTTGTACATATTGGGGATCATCAACATGAGACCCTGTGAGGCGGTGAAGGTCGTGGTCAGGGCACCGGTTTGTAGTGCGCCATGCACCGCCCCGGCCACTCCGGCTTCACTCTGCATTTCCACGACCACGGGCACATTGCCAAAGATATTGGTCTTGCCTTCCGAAGCCCATTGATCGGCCAATTCCGCCATGGTTGAAGAGGGGGTGATGGGATAAATCGCGCAGACTTCATTGACACGATAGGCGACATAAGCAGCGGCCTCATTACCCTCGAGGGTGTCGATACGAGGGGTGTTATGACTGGGCTGCATGGAAATTCTCCTCGTGATGGATGGGTCGAGAGGGGACTACGCCGCTTCTGGGATCATGTCGATGGCATGACAGGGGCATTGTTCAAAACAGACCGCGCAACCCGTACATAAAGTGTAGTCGTAGCGGTAGCGCTTGCCGGGGCCGAGCTTGATGATGGCCTGCTCGGGACAGGCACCATAACAGCCATCGCATTCAAAACAGTTGCCACAGGAAAAACAACGCCGGGATTCAAACCTGGCGGCCGCTTCCGTCAGCCCTCCCACCACTTCATCAAAGGTGCGGGTGCGTGTCGTGGCGTCCAGATGATGCTGTTCGCGTTGCGGCGCTTCCGTCAGATACCAGACATGTAGTTTTTCAAAACCCACTGTTTCATGTTTGGGGGGTCTGGCGTGAGACCCGGATCGTAAAAAGGCGTCAATATGACGAGCCGCCTTTTTGCCGTGACCTGTGGCGATCGTCACGGTGCGAAGACTCGGAACCATGTCACCGCCCGCGAAAATGCCGGGATGACCCGTCATCATTTGATCTGAAACCACGACGGTGCCGTCTTTTCCGAACGCAATGCCGGGAACTTCCCTGAGAAAACCGGCATCGGTATCCTGACCCAGTGCCAGAATGAGAGAGTCGGCCTCCAGGGTTTCGTATTGACCCGTGGGCTGCGGATAACCCTGGTCATTCACGGTCATGACCTCGATCACGAACTGGTTGTGATCGATTGCCTTGATGCTGCGCAACCAGTTGATTTTAACGCCTTCTTCAATCACCTCATCCGCTTCATCGGAATGGGCGGGCATATGTTCCCGATCACGGCGATAGATAATGAGAGCCTCCTCGACCCCCAGGCGCTTGGCGGTTCGCGCGGAGTCCATCGCGGTATTGCCACCCCCGTAAATGGCGACGCGACGCCCCAATTTGGGAATCTCACCCGCCTCGACGCTGCGTAAAAAACCCACCGCGTCGAGAATCTTGCCGGCTTCACGGGCGGGGATATCGATTTTTTTGCCGACTTGCGCGCCGGCGGCGACAAACACGGCATCAAACCGTCCCGCCGCCTTTTCTTCCATCAACCGGGTGACAGGGTGGTTAAAAACCATCTTCACCCCCATGCCTTCGATTCGTTTGATTTCCTGGTCGAGGATCTGGCGCGGCAGGCGATAGGCGGGGATGCCAAAATGCAACATGCCGCCCGCCATCGGGCCGGCTTCATGAATCGTCACGGCATGACCCAGGCGAGCCAAGTGATAGGCGGCGGATAGACCACTCGGGCCTCCGCCGACAATCAGCACCCGCTGGCCGCTCGACGGCACGTTCAACTCTGGTTGCCAGCCCTCCTGAAGAGCCAGATCCCCTAAAAATCGCTCGACCGCATGGATACTCACGGTACTGTCCATCTGGGTGCGATTACACTGGCTTTCGCAGGGATGGTAGCAGACACGGCCATGCACTGCGGGCATGGGATTATCGCGGATCAGGGTTTGCCAGGCCTGCTGAAAACGGCCCGCCTGGGCCAGTGCCAGCCAGGCTTGAATGTTTTCTCCCGCCGGACAGGCCTGATTGCAGGGAGGTAGCAGGTCATGGTAGATCGGGCGCTGGGTACGAAAGGGGCCGGTGCCTTTTTCATGTTGCGTCAGATCGGCTGGTCTGGTCATGTCGCGCAATTTCACCATTGCCATGTATTTCTCCCCTAGGTATCACGTTACCGGGCCGCCGGCACAGTAGCTCCCAATTTGGCGCGGGCGGCGGCGCTGATGCGCCAATTGTCACGCGCCAAGGCCGAAGTGGTACCCGCCAGTGAGGTTGATCGGGAGGCCAGTTCAATGGCCTGGGCGTATTGGCCCTGATCCAGGCGAATCCGTGCCAGCCGGTGGTAAATCTCGGCGTTGTTGGGCTCGATCCGCAGGGCACGTTCCAGGGATGCGGCGGCGCGGGTGGGATTCCCCTCCTTGTGAAGACGCTCGGACTCGGCAATCAATTGGGCCACCGGGCCCGATTGGGGGAGTGACGGCCTGGCCGCAGGTTCCCGCATGGCCACCTGGGTGTCGCGAACCTCTGTTCGGTGGGCTTCATCGCCACCTGGGTCAGTCAGTACGGCTGGTGGAGGTATGGACACCGCCGCGTGGGATTCCCGCCTGACGGGTTCGTCCGGAATCGACTGCCAGGCGCTTGAAACAGCCTGGCGGCGATCCAGGATCCCGGCGTCCGGTGAGAGACTGCCATGGTCGCCATCGGGTCTTGTCGTCTCTCCATAGGCAAACAGCTGAACGTCAGTGGCTTTGGGGGGGGGGGGGGTGACCGTCTGGGGTGTACCCGGTTTTGAGGAGGCCGCACTGTCAACCACTGGGGCGGGCTCCTGACGGCTGTCGAATACGTCGAGCGTCGAACAGCCGCTCAAGTCCAGGCCAAGGGTTATCACAAGGATTCCGGGATATCGGTTCATAAGTCAAAGGCCTTCTTCACATAATCGGGGCGGGAGGATTTTTCCGGATGCCGCCGTGTTTCGGTACCCTGCCGGGCCGCCGGGGGCGGTGCCACCGGCGAATAAAAAGGGGTCGTGGGACGTTTCTGAAGCGGCGGCCGCCCATCCTCCCGGATACCTTCCTCTGGCAGGCGGTCGAAGCTGGTGGTTTCGTCCGGCAAGGTTCCCTCGCTTCTTCTGCCGCCACAACCCCGCTGCTGCGGTGCCTTGCCGGGGTAGAAGGGCACTGACCGGGCACCGGGACAACCCGATTCGGCGAGTAATCCGCTAGATGGATCCACCAGAACGGCCTCAACTTCGGCCACATTGCCCTTACTGGCAGGTGCTGGGGAATATTGTTGCATGATTTCCATCCAGATCTGGAGGGCTCCCTGGGCACCGGTCAAACCGGC
>JBAXSA010000291.1:0-4114 GCA_037130945.1 Pseudomonadota bacterium
ACCTGCAAACCTGCAAACCCATTTTTCGGGCCTGTCGCTATCGAAATCCCGGGCTTCTGGCACCATTATTGCATGGTCGCCAGGAAGGGCCCATTTTAATTTCGTAAATATGTTACAGATCAATATGTTATGTTTGTACGACATCTCTTTAGTAGTTGCTGATTTGACGTAGTAACTGTACTAAATCTGTACGAATTATGTACTAATCTAAATATTTTTGTACTCAGGAAGGGTCTGCCGTTCCTGTCTGTTATTCATGACTGTTGAAGATTTAAGTCAAACTCACCACCAATAGAATTCAAAGTATCATATTTGTCAAATTCTGTCCAGCACTAAAAAATATTTTTCATGCGGCCAGTCTGGCAACCAGCAACCTGATGGCCCCTCGCCACCGTCGCCAGGCGGTTTGGCGGGTCATCCCGGTGCGACGTGCGATCTCGTGCCACTTGAAGTTCCTCGCCCGCATCCAGATCAGGTGCCGCTGTTCCTCTTCAACCCATTGCAGCCAGCCGATCGTCTCCATCATCCGGTCGATGGCGGCGGGGGCTGGTGGCAAGGGGTGGTAGTCGTAGTCGCGCTCGGCAAAGCCTTCCCAGGACTGGCGGAGGAAGGGCGGCCAGAGGTTGAAGTAGCCCTGCACCCGCACGGGAGGCAGTCGACGGTCGGTGTCCACCGCCTCGATGAAGCGCTCGGCGATTTGATCAAATGTCCAGATGGTCATGTGCTTAGTGCCTCTGCTCGGGTGATCCGATAGCCCCTTTGTTCTTCGCCGGGACCGGGGCGGCGGCCTTGCTCGGCTGCTCGGTTCTGCCCTCAGCGCCATTGAGTGACTCCCGGAACACCAGCCGAACAAAGTCGGGCTCGAGCCCCACAAGCCCACAGAGGTGTTCAAAATGCCATCCCTCGATGAACCGGGCTGCAGAGGGCAAAGGGAGATCGCCGTAGGCTTGGCAAAGAACCGCGATCACCAGTTGGGCCTCGCCCGTCCTGAAGCTGGCGTGCCTCTGGAGGAACCTGGAAACCGTTGCGGTTTTGAGTCTCATGCCACTAGACCGCGCCAAATCCGCTGCTGAGAATTCGCTCGCCTGCGTTATCCGTCACAATGACTCGGCCAAAGGAGGTCAGACTGACAGTGAGTTTGTGCCCGCGCCATACGAATCGCCGAGGAAACCTGGCGTTCATGGAGAGTGACTTCACCCACTCGACGGCGTCGTGATGCAATGCGTCCATTTCTATTTTGCCAAGATCGTGTATCTGCGTAGAAGTTCTGGTCACTGGTTTGCTGCGTTTCATTTTGAAATCCTCTTAAGTGAGAACAGGCACTTGCCCTTGGGGATGGGAGAACGAGCACACCCCCTGATGCTGTAGATTCTTTGCCACCAATATTTCCGGCTCCTCTTTGGTGTATTGAAAAAAGTCGGAAGCCTGGAAGCCTTCTGGCAGTAGGTGTCTCAGGGCTTTTCCGACTTTTACTACTTTTTTTATATAAAAAAAGAAAGTAGATATATGGCCAGTAGTATTCTTCGGAAAGTTTTTAGTCAAAAATAAGCCGAAAATTCCGATAAAGTCGGAAGAAGCTATATGTGGCGCGGTCTGCGCGCTTCCGAGTTTTTGGTCGTAATCATTAAAAAATCGGAAAAGTCGGAATGGGGGTGGGATTATTGTAGAAATCCTTTACCTAACACTTGCCCAGCGGCCCCCCGCATCGTTGGTAGCGGATCCACTCGGATTCCACGGCGCTTGCAGTTTCCGGGCACCTTCACGTTATCTCCTACCACCACGCCGAATCTCTTGAGGGATTGTGTCCATGCGGTCACGGATTCGGTGCGTAAGGAATGGAGGCGACACCATTCGGCATAGGCATCGAAGGCATCTGATTTGTCGAGGGTGGCTCCATCGGTATCCCACGTACTCGGCGCTTCATAAACCACTTCATATTTGGTATCCCTGCGTATGAATCCGACCTCCAAACAGTGACACCACCATTTCACTGCACTATTCGCGGTTCGCAGCTTCTGGTCTGCATGCGTTCGTGAAGCACAGGCCAGGCCACGAGGAATATCCCTCGGGTTGAAGCCAGAGATGTCCCATTTCAACAGGAGATGGATAAAGGCCGCAGCGCCACCATTGCGGATTTCGTTGGCAAGTAGTGCAAAATACTCGTGGTCGCCTTTCCTGGCCTCGCTGACATCCAGGATGAAAAACCGGCGATCATCGAGTCCAACCGGTACGGCCCAATCATTATTGCTAGCGATAACCAGGTGTACGCAGTTTCTTACTTCAAATCGTGGGATGTATTTGCGCTCTACTTCCAAAGTTTCATCCGTGATTAACCGCTTGAGCGCGCCTTCATGGGCCCGGTCGCCGCCCCAAATCGCCTCGTTCAAAAAAACCATAATTGATGTGGATAAATGGTCGTTAAATTTTCCTATTACCTGCGCTGAGTCTGATATGGTAATGCCATGGCGACCCCAGGCGGCTACCAGGAAGTCCAGGAGGATGTTTTTGCCTATTCCTTCGCCAGACTTAAAAACAATAGCGGTATGCCCTCGCTCATGGGGTTTCTGGTACATGCGGGCCAGCCATCCCATCAGAAAGGCAAAGGCAACCTTGTCCGATGAGCACCAGACTTCAAAGATATGTGCGAGAATCAGCGTACAATTTCCATGCTTGGGGTGGATGGCCAAGCCCGTAAACAGCTCCAATACTTGGCCGCTTGGTAGGTCTGGCGAGGGTTTGTTGATAACCCCGGGTTTCGGGTGAAAGCAACAGTTATAATAGGTGCGACGGCTCCGCATTTTTTCCCAAAGCGGATAAAGCCTGTCCCATGTCAGGGAAGGGGGTTTGCCCTCCCTGGTTTTCACTCGCGGGACTTGTAATGGCTGGAACACCTTGGAAGCCGTGTCTGGTGATGAGAATCGAAATTCCCAGCGGTCGAAGGCTTGTGATGGTATCTTTTCAATAAAGGCTGCCTTCCCCTCGATATTGCTGATTGTCCAGCGACGGTTCACATCATAGATGGTTCGTTTTCGTTGTTGGTTGATGCGCTGAATTCCCTCGTTGTCGAGTGACAAGCTATCGGACTGCCATCCATAGTCCCTGCTCGCGAGTCTGAAAAGGGTGCCGGGCAGATTCCTCCAGGAGGGTGGTGTCGGCGTCTCACCTGGCATGCTCATCTTCCACCATTCGGCCAGGAGCTTTTGACCCTCTTCGCAGCAAGCCATGACACCGCGAACAATGGCGACGTGCTCTGGCGGAATCGCCCCACCTCGAATGGCGAACAATGCCGCGTGGATCTCGGCAATTCTGATAAAATTGCCTGCACGGACTTCCCCAACCAAAGCGGCGTTGAGGGATCGGTGCGTGGCATCCATCGGATCCTTCGATGCGGGATTCACCCAACCATTTTTCTGAGCCTCCACAAACACACTCCGCCAGTGGGTATTGGTAGGATGAAACGATTCCCACACTCTGGCGGCATCGACCGGGTCATATTTGTCGGAGGTCTGTGACCACTCGAACCACAGCGCCCGGCCGCGTTCTCCCGCAGTTGCTAGGGCGAGGCCAATACGAGTCCAGAGGTCTCGGTCGTCGGAACGCAACGATGCCAACGCTGACCGCAAGTCCTTGACCTGGCTGTCATTGGGGAGGTCAGCCCAGGCCTCGGTCGGCTGATACGCCTTGCCGTTGACACGAGCGTGGCGCGGCACCAGGACATCGTTGACGAATGGCGCGAGGTCTTCAATGCTTCCCCGCAGTACCTTGCCAGTGACGGTGAAAAATCGCCCTTCTGAATAGGCTTCGATCCCCGACTTGTTTGAACCCAGCGTACGAAATGGGTTGCCCATACCCAGGGCATGCACGCCTTGGCCGGAAGGAGACAGTTCCACCAATCCGGGTAGTGAATCTGCAAGATCCTGCAGGTGGTTGGTCTCGATGTTGTCCAGGTCAATCCCTTGGAGGTTGTCAAACGTATCCAGCCCAAGCGCGATTCCTAATCCGGTGTAGTGGCCGGGCTTTGCCAAGAAATTGCTGATTCTCACGGATTCCGTGGAGATGAAATCTGATTTTAATACATAGTGTTACTGTGATTTGCTGTAGAACCCGTTTTCGA
>JBAXSA010000292.1:0-4113 GCA_037130945.1 Pseudomonadota bacterium
ACAAGTGGTTGCAGATATTTCTGATGTCGGTCGCAGTCCTGACTCGGGAGGTCTATGTCGTTTTCCCCGTTATCTTCCTTTTTTACCTCATATGGCACCGCCGTATCCGTGAGTCGTTTCCCTACATTCTTCCCATTCTGGTTCTTGTGATCTGGAATGTCTTTATTTATCTGAAATTTTCGTCTACCGCCTTTTCTTCCGGAGCCCGAGATGTCGTTTACCATTTCGGAATTTTGTCGAAACTTGACGACTTGTTGTTTTCCCACGTCGCTGACTGGCGTATAAAATTAGTGGAGACGATACCATTTTCAGGCGTTTTGTTTGCTATCGGGTTAGTTATTTTCAACATCAGGAGATCATTTTCAAACCCCATGGCCACAATCCTGCTCGCATATGTGTCACTGGCCCTGATCGCCAACAATGTCATATATGCGGAATTTTATTCGTATTTGAGAGTGTTGGACTTTTTGTTCATAGCCAGTTTCCTGATATTTCTTGTTGAAGGAAAAATGATCTATTTGTTGCCACCCCTCTGTTCGACCTTGATTGGGGTCGTCATGTTGATCGTCTTGCCCTTCATGTAACCCATTCCACTCTGAAAATCCCATGTGTGGCATTTGCGGCATATTTGATCATCGAGGCCAAACGCCCCTGGAGATTGGGCTGTCGGCCATGCTGCAGGGTCTGTCCCATCGCGGCACAGTGGACGGCCACTGGATCCGGAACTCGGTGGGCCTGGCCACGCGGCGCTTACCGATTATCGACCTCGCCGGTTCTCCTCAGCCTCTATTCAACGAGGATCGCCAAATAGTCCTGGTCGGCAATGGCGAGATCTACAATTATCGCGAACTGACCAACGACCTGAAGCGGCGTGGCCACCGTTTTTCGACCCACGGCGACCTTGAATGCGTCCTGGCGCTGTACGAGGAATTCGGCGACGGCGCATGGGAAAGACTCAACGGCATGTTTGCCTTGGCGCTTTACGATCAGCGCCGCCAGGAACTCGTGATCGTGCGCGACCGCCTGGGGATCAAGCCGCTGTTTTATGCCGAAACACCCCAAGGGTTGCTATTTTCCTCGGAGATAGCGAGCCTACGGCGCTATCCGGGTCTTGTCACACCGCGCAATCCCCAGGCCCTAGGAGATTATCTGTCGCTTCAGTTTGTGCCGCGTCCCCAGACCGCCTATCTCGGCATTCAGAGCCTGGCCCCTGGCCATTGGCTCAAAGTCGGTCAGGGCGCGATCCGGATTAAATCCTATTGGCGGCTTGACCTGACCTGGGGCATCACACGAAGCCGAGCCGAAGTCGCCGCAGAGACCCACGAACGCCTGTCGACCGCAGTACACCGGCAATTGGTGGCGGATGTTCCCGTGGGTGTGCTGTTGAGCGGCGGACTCGATTCCAGTGCCATTGCAGCCTTGGCGGCCCGGCATCATGCCGGACGGCTTCACAGTTTTGCCATCGTCTTTCGCGAGGCAACCTTCGATGAAAGCCCCTTCGCCCGGCAAATGGCCCGCCACCTGGGCACCGAACACCATGAGCTGGTTCTGGATGAAACCTCCATTCTGGATTCCCTGGAAATCGTCATGGGGCATTTTGATGAGCCCTTTTGCGAGGGTTCGGCCATTCCCCTGTACCACATCTGCCGCTTTGCCAAAAGTTACGTCGATGTACTCCTGGCCGGTGAGGGTTCGGATGAGATATTCGGCGGCTATGAAACCTATCTGGCCCGATCGCTGTCCGGTTATTTCCGCCATGCCCCTCCGGGGTTTTTCAGAGTTCTGGGTTGGCTGGCCCGGCGTCTACCTGTCTCCGATCACAAGGTGAGTTTCGACCTCAAGCTGCGACGCTGGGTCGACGGTATCGCCCATTCCCCGGCCACGGCTCATTTCTGGTGGCGCGCCGCACTCAATGATCGCGACAAGCGCCGCGTCCTGAACCCGGACTTTATTGCCAGCCTCGCCTACCCAGATACGGCATCGATTTATGAACGGGTGATGGCCAATCTGCCGGGTGAGGATCTTATTCAGCGCCTGATGGCCACGGATTGCCAAATTCACCTCCCCGACGACCTTTTGTACCGCGCCGATCTCATGAGTATGGCCCAGACCCTGGAACTTCGCGTGCCGTTTCTTGATCCCGAGCTGGTGGATTACGCCTTTAGCCTACCCTCTGCCCAAAAGATCGTGGGATTCACGACCAAGCGCCCCCTGCGTGATGCCATGAAGGACGATCTCCCGAGAATGATTCGCACCCGTACCAAGCAAGGCCTCAACATGCCCTACCAAAAATGGTTCAAGCGCCCCCCCTGGCGAGATTTTTTGCATGATTGGCTCATCCGCGACCGGGTCGAACACGAGGGTATTCTGAATTTCCAAGGGGTCTCGACACTTCTGGCCGAACACGAAGCGGGTCGTCATAACCATGCCCACGGTCTATGGGCAATTCTTCACCTGGTACTTTGGCTGGCACGTCCATGACAAAACCCAAAACCGTTTTTCTCTCCGGTGCCGGCGGCATGGGGAATATCGGGGCAGAGGCCATTTTGCTCGCGATCATCCAGCTCCTTCAGGATTATTATGGGAAGGACACCCGGTTCATCCTGGCTGCCTGGCATCCCGGGCGCGTTCAAACCTTGCTATGTGGCATCGCCGGTCATTTTGAGGTGCATCCTCAAAGCATCCCCTTCGACCCGCCTCGCCTGTTGATTCGGGCCGATCTCTTTGTGGTTTGTGGGGATGTCGCCCTCACCGAGAGCGTGATTCCCCTGCTGCCCCTGTATTGGGCCTTCAAGTCCCTCTGGGCACGGGGCTGCGGTGCCCAGATCTGGTTCGTCGGCATTGAGGTCGAGCCGCTACAAAAATGGTGGAACCGCTGGGCGGTTCGCAGGCTCCTGGATCCCGTCACCCAGCATTACCTGCTACGTACCCAAGATTCCCTGGATCACCTGCGGCGTCTGACCGCCCCCGCGTCCTCCCGACTCCTTGGCTGTGATCCGGTGTTGCTGATTAAGGACGACTGGCTTGTCCCTTTTAAAGATCCGGCTATTACCGTCTCCGAGGGCGAATTGGCGGTGGGTTTCGGGATTCGTGATCATTTTGCCGAACCACTTCGCCTTGACTGGCGACACATGCGTCTCCAGCGCCAGGAAGCTCCCGCCAAGATCTCAGCCAGGAGGGCACGCCACATTGAGATTCTGGCAACCCTGGCCAACCACCTGGTCGAACAGCATCAAGCCCGGCTGTTTTTCATTCCACACCATTTTTTGCCACCTCGGGAACAGGTGATTCTGACTGATCACCAGTTTGCCGAACGGGTAGTCGCGGCGATGCGTCACCCTGAACGCGCCGTCCTGTTATCCGAGGAGATACACCCCTACGCAGCCATGAATCTCTACCGCCAACTGGATCTGGTGGTCTCCATGCGTCATCACGCCAATTCCTTTGCCCATCGCTTCGGCGTACCGACTGTGGGCTTGGGGGTCAGCGAAAAGATCAACAGTTTCTTTCGTCAATTGGATCTGGAATCACTGGTGTTGGACCCCGATACCCTGGATCTCGACCGGGCGCACGACACCTTGGATTTTGCCATTCAGAATCGGCAGAACATTAAGGCGCAAATGCAGGAGACCTTGACACGGTTTCAGAAAACCATGGAGACCGCTTTGCAGTCATTGTCCTGCGATGTGCAAGAATAGGTAACAGGATGACGTAAAGAGCTGCCTTTTCCTTCTGCATCGTCTCGATTGCGATATTTGCACTCAGAGCAAGACATGGTTTGATCGCAACATGATCCAACTCAAGGAGTCGGAAGTAGATGAACTGATCAGGTCAGTGGGTGGAAAATTCTCAAAGCTACACAAATCGTGGCTGCGAATGTATCGAGTGTGGATTGGAATGGTTCAGCCTTCCGTCATGGACAATCTTGATGACGCATTGTGTGTGATGGAAGATTAATCCATGGCGCAAATTCAATGAACGCCGGGGCTTCAGCTTTTTCAATCCCGGCGTCCAACGGGTAATTATTTGATTTGATTGGCGTTTCATTCCACAGAGTGCTCCGGTTTGGAATCTCCTACTCTTTCGGCGAATCTGAATCGGACGATGGCAGCG
>JBAXSA010000293.1:0-4107 GCA_037130945.1 Pseudomonadota bacterium
CTGATATACTCCGATTCTACCCGATTTATATCAACCTTAAGGACATGCGCATGACATTCACAAACCGCCAGTATGGGCGCAGAACCATCGTTGAGATTCCCATGAAGGATCTCGACTCCAGTATTGCCACGCTGTTCAAGAACCACTTGCTCGAGCTTCTGGAAAGCAGTCCCGACGATATGGTGGTGATCGATCTGGAGAACGTGCGTTTTCTCGATAGCACCTGCCTAGGTGCCCTGTTGACCGCCTTCCGTCAAACCGGTAGCAAGCGAAAGGTCGCGCTGGCGGCCCCCCAGACGGCGGTTCTTGAGGTATTGAACGCGGCGCGAATCACCCGGGTCATGGCCATTACACGCACCCTCAACGAGGCCCTGTGTCTGTTACCCGAACACTGGTTGGCCGACAGTTGAGTGCTTGCCGGGAATGGCATCCATGAGTCATCGGGTCAGTCTCGGTATCGACAGCCGGGTGGAATCCGTGCGCTTTCTCCGCGCCGCGATTCGTGGGCTCTGCGACGAGGCAGAAGTGCCAGCAAGTCTCATCAGCCGGGTGGAACTCTGCGTTGCGGAAGCGGTATGCAACGCCATCGAACACGCCTATGCCCGGCAGACGGATCGGAAGATATGGGTTAACTGGGTGCGGCACGACGACACCCTTGCCATTAGAATCTCCGACTGCGGCCAGTCCATGGCCACAGATCTCTTCGCCATGGCCCGGGACATTCGGCTGGAGGTGGATCCTGACGATCCCTGTTCATTGCGGGGCCGAGGCCGCGGGCTTGCCCTGATCCATGCCTTCATGACGGCGGTCGATTACACCTCGGCCGATGGCCTCAATCATCTTGACATGCGTCTCGCCATCCCCCAGTCGCCTCAATCCTTGCCATCCTGCGGCGAGGACGCAGACTCGCCCTCTTCCGGCACCCCATGACGCGCTTTGGCAATGACGAGAGTCAGGTCGTCTTTTAACGGCCTATGTTGCGTAAAGGCGTTGAAGTCGTCCAGAACCGCTCGCAAGATTTCTACCGCCGACAGCCTTGCCAGACGTTTCAGGATGTCCTTCAGCTTGGCCAGACCGTACATCTCTTCCGCCGTGTTTCTCGCTTCCACCAGACCATCCGAATAGATCACCAACAGATCGCCCGGTTGCCAAAACATCGTCCGGCCCTCGAATCCGGTATCCCGCGCATCTTTTGGCAGCAATCCCGGCGGCGGGAAACGGGAGGCCAATTCAAGGATCTCTTCCGTAGACATCCGGTACAGCAACAGGGGTGGATTGCCCGCGTTGACATATTCCAGCTCTTGGCGATCAGGACAGATGCGCACATAACAACAGGTCAGAAAGATCAACACCCCAATCTGTTCATCGACAATACGGCTGACCGCCTTCAAGACCGCATCGACGGAATCATCGTAAACGATTTGGGTATGTAATCCGCTTTTTAGCATGGCCATCAGGATTGCCGAGTGCAGGCCGTGATCCATCACATCCGCCTCGAAAAACCCCAGGCAGCCATCGGATAGACGAAGGTAATCGTAATAATCACCGCCCACGCTGTCGGCGGGCATGTTGTAGCCAGCGGTTTCCAGCTGGGGGTGCTGGATCTCGTGATCCGGTAGCAGCGAACGTTGCACCTCGATGGCCAAACGCAGCGCCTCGCGGCGGGCAATCTCCCGGCGCTCGACCCGAACCTGGTCGAGCAGGTTGTCTTGCAACTTACGATTCATCGCGCTGAACACACCCCGGGCGATTCTCACATCCTTACCCAGGGCATCGTTGAAATCATCGCGCGTGATTCGTAGCAGGCGAGTTTTTTCCATCGCCTGGACGGTTGCACTGCGCGGTTCGCCACTCACGAGAGCCATCTCACCGACACAGGTGCCAGGCGTCCGTTCAACCCAAACCGGCACCTCGTCCTTGATTATTCGCAGGGCACCATTCACGATCAGGTACAGGGAGTCTCCGTAATCGCCTTCCCTGAAAAGAATCTCCCCAGACTCGTACTCAACCCACTGGGCCGCCTGGCACAGCACCAGGATGCCGCGACTGTGGGGGGGCAGAAAGGAAAACAACGATGCCTTGAGAAAGATCTCAAGTTTATCCTGAAGGCATGACGCCGGTTCTACCATGGTGGATCCTCAAGTTGTCCGCTGCATGAGCCTTTGCGAATCGTCCCAGCCCCCAGGCTGGAACCGGAGGACAGTATCGCTTGCTAAAGCCAGTCGTTCAATCTATGTCAGAACACTGCGGAATTCAGAATTCGATGCGTCAGAATGCTTGCGACGTATCCAAGCGCCACGGCCCAAGTCCAGCGTAAATGGCTCGAAAAGGTATAGACGCCACGCGCCTTCCCCATCAGGGCCACCCCCGCCGCCGAGCCAATCGACAACAGGCTGCCACCCACGCCCGCCGTCAGAGTGATGAGCAGCCACTGTCCCAGCGGCATGTCGGGATGCAGGGTCAGGATCGCGAACATCATGGGGATATTGTCGATGACCGCTGACAGAATACCCAGCAGGACGTTGGCGGTGGTGGCACCCAGCGGGCCGTAAATCCATTGCGAAATCAGCGCCAGATAGCCGAGGACGCCGAGAGCGCCGACACACATCGTGACACCGTAGAAAAACAACAGCGTGTCCCACTCGACCCGGGCGATGTGCCGAAACATGTCGATGGCGTAGTCGTCGCCCTCCCGCTCGCGTTTGGCAATATTCATGTAGTAGCCATAGAAGTGCAGTAGGCTGAGCCCCGTCATCATGCCAAGAACTGGCGGCAGATGGAAAAAGAGGTGGAAACTGATCGCAATGGCAATCGTCAGAACAAACAGCGCGATGATAAATCGGGCACCCGCTTTCAAGGGTGCCCTGTCATCCCGGACAACGGGCATGCCGGGCGGAATTGCCCAGTGCATGATCGCCGCCGGTATCAGGAAATTCACTGCGGTGGGGATAAACAACCGGAAGAACTCTCCAAAAGGCACGACCCCCTTTTGCCAGACCATCAGGGTGGTGATGTCGCCAAACGGCGAAAAGGCACCGCCCGCGTTAGCGGCGACAACGAGGTTGATGCAGGATAACGCCACGAAGCGGGGCGCGTCCCGGCCGACTGCCAGCACCACCGCGCTCATGAGCAACGGGGTGGTCAGATTGTCCGCGACCGAGGAGATAAAAAAAGCCAGGATGCCCGTCAGCCAGAAGAGTTGACGATAGCCAAACCCCGAACGAACCAGCCATCCCTGGAGGACATGGAAGACCCGACGCTCTTCCAGGGCATTGATATAGGCCATGGCGACCAACAGAAAGAGCAGCAACTCGGCATATTCCAGGAAGATCCCGCGCACGGCGGCCTCGACTTCATGCGACAAGCCCATGGTGCCGTAAACCCACGCGACCATCACCCAGATCACGCCGGCGGCCAGCACGACGGGCTTGGATTTTCGCAAGTGGGTGATCTCTTCGGTCACCACCAGCGCATAGGCCAGAATGAACACGACCAAGGCGGCGATTCCCACCCAATGGCTCGTCAGTTCAGGCAGGATTGGCGGGGTCGCCCACGCGGGAACCGGCATGGCTAGGCCAAAGGCCGTCCCTAGCGTCATAATTGACATGACTTTCATATCCGTCTCTCCTCAGTGATAACCCACAGGGTAATGTGGCAGAGATGATCGATGCGATCAATTCCGATTAACCCTGAGGGAGTTAGAAAACACCATGAGAAATACCGCATGAGCAAAGAGACCCTCCCGAATCCCACCGTGTTGGCCCATAGTCTGATGTCGGGTCAGGACATCCATTGGCTGCGCGAGGGCACTCACACCCGGCTTTACGACAAGCTGGGTGGTCATAAGTGGGCATCCTTCATAGGAGACCAAAAGTAGTTAACACTTTTTGCATCAGATAATCTGAGACAAAAGGATACGGTAGCCAATAAATTGGCTGAAAACCGACGGAAAATTGATATTAACTGCTTCTTATTTTAAGAAGCAGTTAATATCTCTGGATCTTTTTCGTTTATGATACCGAAAAGAATGGAGATCCAATCTTGCGATTGTTCTTTACCTGTAAGAATCTCCATTGGTGTTTTGCCTTTCCGTACGCCATCACGGTA
>JBAXSA010000294.1:0-4100 GCA_037130945.1 Pseudomonadota bacterium
ACCACCGACGATTTTGTCAACCGGTTGTTGAACCTCGTGGCGTTGCCTTAGGGCCACGGCAATGACAGCCGCGACGGCCGCCACGAGACTTCATCCCAAGCTCGATGACCTCCTGGAATTGCGCCATCAGGTCAACAGCCTGGGCATTTCTTCCCGTCATCTGGTCAATTCCGGTTTTATGGGGCTCTACGCCTCGGTGTTCCGGGGGACGGGAATGCTCTTCGAGGAAGTCCGCCACTACCAGGCGGGCGATGATGTCCGCTACATGGAGTGGAAGGTCACGGCGCGTACCCACCGTCCGCATCTCAAGGTCTTCCGGGAAGAACGGGAGCGTAATGTAATTTTGTGCGTCGACAAGGGTCCGCACATGAGTTTTGGTACCCGGGGCACCTTTAAGTCGATTCAGGCGGCCCGCACCGCAGCTCTGATTGGCTGGGCAGCCAGCCGGCAGCAGGATC
This sequence comes from Pseudomonadota bacterium, assembly GCA_037130945.1. Taxonomy (GTDB): domain Bacteria; phylum Pseudomonadota; class Gammaproteobacteria; order Chromatiales; family Chromatiaceae; genus JBAXSA01. The sequence continues at coordinate 459 of JBAXSA010000294.1, forward strand.
AAGTGGGGGGGCTGGTGTTCGGTGACCCCGAGACCAACCTCCTGTACTTTCGCCCCAACAAGGGACGCCGCGCCTTGTGGCGGTTGCTGCATGCCCTGACGCAACCGCCAGGAGGCGCGGCACCCTCGCAAGATTGTCTGGCTGGAGCCTTGCAACGAGCCATCCTGGGAGCCGGTACCGGGGCGCTGGTGTTTGTCATCGCCGATTTTAATCGGGATGTCACGGGCCTGGAGCTAACCCTTGCCAGTCTGATTCAGCGTCACAGCCTGGTGCTGATCCCGGTGGACGATCCCGCCGATCAGGCATTGCCTGCGATGGGGCGGGTGACCTTTTGTGGTACCGACGGGGAATTGCTGGAAGTCGATACCGACAATCCCGCCGCTGCGGAGGCTTATCAGGAGGCCTGGAGGATACGCCGGCGTGCGCTCACCGCCCTGGCGAACCGCATGGGGATTACCCTGATGCCGGTGCGTACCGATGAGGACATCCACCTCACCCTGGTGCGTTCCCTGGAACAACACTTTCACCACCATTCGTTCTGATGCCAGATTTACCAACGACCTCAACTCCGCTCGATCTGCCGCCCATCCGCGATATTCGCGGACTGGATCCCGTGTCCTGGTGGCCTCCCGGGATCGGCTGGTGGTTGCTGGGATTGACCATCCTGCTGCTGGTGGGGGTCATGGCGTGGCTGGCCTGGCGTTACCTGCCGGCGTTTAACCATTGGCGCCGGGATGCCCGAATCCAACTCGTGGCCTTGCGCCGGCATGCCCCTAGCCAACCGCCCAAAAAGACCGCCAGTGAATTGTCCGAGCTGTTGCGCCGGATTGCCATGGCCCGTCTGGGGCGCGCCGCCTGCGCCAGCCTGACCGGCATGGCCTGGCTGGCCTGGCTGGAACGTCATGACCCGCAAGGGTTTGCCTGGACAGGGCGGGGTCTGGTGTTGCTGAACCTACCCTATGCCCCGCCCGAGCAGGAGGGTCATGTGGCGGATCTGCTCGCCTTGATTGATGCGACCCAGACCTGGATACGGGAGTCTGATGGATGATCGCCGGACTTGATTTTCAATGGCCTTGGCTGGCTCTGTTGTGGGGGCTGCCCTGGCTGATCCTCTGGCAGGGGCCTGGGGCCGGATCAGGTACAGCGCGACCTGCGGGAGAACCACGGGTTACCCTGTTGCATCCCTATCTGGAACGGCTGCGCCGCACCTTTCCCAGCCGCCGCCCCGGGGCCTTGTGGCGGGGGCGGCTCTTTGGTTTTCTGGTGCATCTGCTATGGATCACCTTGGTGCTGGCCCTGATGCAACCCCAATGGCTGACACCCAAGACCCAGGTCAGCACGCTGGGTTACGACATCATGCTGGTGCTGGATACTTCTCACTCCATGGATTCCCTGGATTTTACGGCGAATGGCCGCGAAGTGAGCCGATTGTCGGTAGTCAAGGGCATCGTGAGCCGATTCATCGAGGGTCGCAAGGGCGACCGCGTGGGGCTGGTGGTGTTTGGCAGTCAGGCCTTTCTGGTGGCACCGCTGACCACTGACCGGGCGGCGGTCTTGCAGTTGGTCGATGGCATCGAAAGCGGCATTGCCGGAACCGGGACAGCCTTGGGGGATGGTCTGGCGATTGGCGTTCAGAAACTCAGGGAAAGACCGAAAGGCTCGCGGGTGTTGATCGTGATAGGCGATGGCGATAACAATCAGGGCGTGATCCAACCCCTGGAAGCGGCCCGCTTTGCCCACCAGGAGGGGGTACGGATCTACGCCGTCGGGGTGGGTACTACGGGTGCCCATATTCCCATTTGGCACCAGGGTCATCGCGAGGTCTGGGATGACCTGCAACTGGAGGAAAAAAGCCTGCGCGAGATCGTCACCACAGCGGATGGTTCTTACCACCGTGCCACCGATGCCCAGACCCTGGAGTCCATCTATAGCCGGATCAACGAGTTGGAAAAATCTCGCGATGAAGTTCGTCAAGTCTTGGTGCCGGAGCCCCTGTACCGTTGGCCACTCGGTGCCGCCCTGTTGATTTTGCTATGGTTGGGTCTGTGGTCTGGTTCGCGACGGGTAGCCGGAGGGGAACGGTCATGAACGAGATGGGTTTTCACTTCTCGAACCCGGCCTGGTTTTGGGCATTATGGATGGTGGTTCCCGTGGTTTTGTGGCTGCGCTGGGTGCGGGTCAGGGCTCGTCAGGGATCAATCCACCGCTATGCCGATGCTCATCTTTTGCCTTATCTGACCGGCGTGCGTGAGCTGCATCGCGGCGAACAATGGTCGCGGCTGGGCCGATGGGCCGGACTCTGGCTCCTGGCCGTGACGGCCATGGCGGGGCCGCGCTGGGACTACACGGATGTCGGCCTGTTGCGGGCTAGTAATCATCTTCTGGTGTTGATGGACATCTCGCGTTCCATGCTGGTGCGTGATGTCGAACCCAGCCGATTGGCGCGAGCCCGTCAGGAAATCGCCGATCTGCTGGCGGAAGGTCAGGGGCTCCGGATCGGGTTGATTGCCTTTGCTTCGATTCCTGTCGTGGTCTCGCCCATGACCGAGGATACGCAGTCGCTATACAACCTGTTGCCGGGCCTGGATAGTGACCTGGTGACCTTGCAGGGGAGCCGATTATTATCCGCCCTGGATCGGGCCGAGGCGCTTCTGACCGGGATACCACCTGACAGCCCCCGTCACCTGGTTTTGGTGTCCGACGGCGATTTTGATGAGCCGGACATCCTGCCCCGGGTGCGGAGCCTGGCCGAGAAAGGGATTCATGTCCACACTTTAGGGGTGGGGACACGCGGCGGCGGGGGGGTGCCATCGCCCTACGGCAATTTCCTTCTGGATCGCAACGGCCGTGCGGTGGAATCGCGTCTTGGTGAAACCCAGTTGCAGCAGATCGCTACAGCGGGTCAGGGTGTGTATGCCGAATCCACCTTTCTGGATACAGATACCCGTGCGATCCTCAAGGCTGTAAATGCTGTGGGTTCGAGCCCGCACACCCAATCGGAAGATCGGACGTGGGTCTGGAACGAGCGTTTTTATCTGGCCTTGATCCCCTTGATGCTGATGCTTCTACCCTTATTTCGCCGTGGAGGCATGTCGTGGTAAATCGTGCCGGTGCCTGGACGCTGGGATTGATGTCCTTGGGAACCTTGGTGCTGGCAGGTCTTATGGAAAACCGCGAGCAGGAAGGCGAGGCGGCGTTTGCACAGGGCCATTTTGAAGAGGCCATCAAACGCTTCGAGGATCCCTACCGGCGCGGGGTCGCACAATACCGGGCCGGCCATTATCAGGAATCTGCCAAGAGTTTCGATGAGCCCCAGCGCAACGAAGTCCGCCTCGATGCCCTCTACAATTTGGGTAACAGCCGTTTTCATCTCGGGGATTTTCCAGGAGCCATCGAGGCCTACGAGACCCTCTTGAAAGAACGCACCAGTGACGCCGATGCCCAATACAATCTGAGCGTAGCGCGTGCCGTCCTGACCCGTCTGGAGGGGGAAAAGGACGCTGACAAGGTAGATAAGAAACAGGACAAGAAGGAAGATCAAAAGCAGCAGGACAAGAAGCAGGATCAAAAAGAGGACAAGAAGGACGGCCAGAAGAAAGATCAGAAAGAAGACAAGAAGGACGGCCAGAAGAAAGATCAAAA
>JBAXSA010000295.1:0-4099 GCA_037130945.1 Pseudomonadota bacterium
TGCTCGGGCAGTATCGGCTTGGCAACATGATCGTTCATGCCGGCCTCTTCGCACGCCGCCAGATCCCTGGCGAGTACAGCGGCGGACATGGCGATGACCGGCAAATCATGAAAACGTCCGTCCTGGCGAATCCGGCGCGTGGCCTCCAGGCCATCCATGACCGGCATCTGGAGATCCATGAGGACCACATCGAAGTCATCGGTCTCGAGCGCCGCCAGGGCCTGTTCGCCATGGTTGGCGACGACGACGACAAAACCGAGTCGTTCCAGTAACTCCTGGGCTACTTCCCGGTTGAGGTCGTAGTCATCGACCAACAGGATGCGGGCCCCCCGGATCGTCGTCGGGACTGCCAGCGGCATGGCCTTGACCCGAGGGGGAGCCACGCCCTCCTCGGCAATGGCCAGACGAATCTGGAAGCTGAATTCGCTGCCCTGGCCCAGGACACTGGTCACTTCGATCTCGCCGCCCATCAACCCGACCAGCCGTTGGCTAATGGCCAGCCCCAGACCAGTGCCGCCAAATCGCCGGGTGATGGAACCGTCGGCCTGGGTAAAGGGCTCAAACAGTTGCTGGCGTTGATCCTCGCTGATGCCAATGCCGGTATCCTCGACGGCAAAGCGCAAGTTGGCAAAGCCGGGTTCCTCCCCAAGTCTTTCCACCTTGACCCGCACAGTTCCCGAGGGTGTGAATTTGATGGCGTTGCCAACCAGGTTGGTGAGTACCTGGCCGAGCCGCAGCGGATCACCCATCAGCCACGCCGGGACATCGGGCGCCACCTCGAGGGTCAGGGCCAAACCCTGTTCATTGGCCCGCACGCTAAAGAGATGGGTGACATTCTCCAGGATCTCTGGCAGCAGGAACGCAATATTATCCAGCTTGAGACGCCCGGCCTCGACCTTGGAATGATCGAGGATGTCGTTGAGGATGGCGAGCAGTCCCTTGGCAGACAGGCTGATCTTGTTCAGGTAGTCGCGAAGCTGAGTCGTCAGATCAAGACCCAGCGCCAGGTGGGACAGCCCAATGATCGCGTTCATCGGGGTGCGGATCTCGTGGCTCATGTTGGCCAGGAATTCGCTTTTGGCACGGTTGGCGGCTTCCGCAGCAACCCTGGCCTGGGAAAGATTCAGAGTGCGTTCCGCGACACGCCGCTCCAGTAGGTTACGTTCCTCCAACATCTCTTGATCCCTCCTGCCTCTGGTGTCTGCGTCCCGATTCAGAATGGCGGATAACAGCAGCAGAACATGAAAAAGGGTGGTGATGAAGATAATAAAGCGACTAAACCAGAAGGGCACGGGGAAAACACCCAAGGTGCCGATTTGATAATACAGGACGGACAGGATGAATGGCGCGAAGGCCCAGGCAAATGCCCGTCCGCCTTGCCACCCGCGCCTGGCCGCCCAAAGGCTCGTCGCAAAGCCAACGACCCCGAGCAGGGGCGAAATGATGTTTGTCCACCTGGGCATTTCAACCGGCGCCACGGTTGCAATGCCTATCGTGATCAGGACGTAGAGTGCCGTGATGATGGAGGTGACCATCCGTACGCGACGCATGAGCAAAACGGGCCAATGGATCAAATACACCGCAAACCAGATCAGTGCGAGACCCGCCATCATCAATAAAATCGCAGACAGACCGATACGAAGTGAGAAGCTATCCGACAGGCCGAACTGCTGGAAGTACCCGTACGCTACGAAACTAGTCATTTCAAGGCTAAAAATGTAGAGGGCATAGCAGAGATCTATCATTGACCGGTAAAGTAATGTACGAAAAAGGCTGAACAGGAAAGCGGCGGTTATGATGCCGAAGAACCCGCCAAAGAAAAAAGTCTCCCTTGCCTGAAATTGCTCAAAGGCCTTCTCCTGCCAGAGCCAGACCGGGACACGAAAAGCCGCTATGGTGGCAACGCGTAGATAGACGTTGTATTGACCTGTCGTATCCAGGGTCAGTTTGAAAGCCTGTGACCGCCAATGGCTTTCACGTTGTGCAAATGGCAAGGCACGGCCACCCTGTCGAACCTCATAGGTGCCGTCGGGCTGTTCAAGATAGAGATCGATGTAATCCAGGGTATCCAGCGGAAATGCCAGCCACCAGAGTGTGGGGGCCACCACATCGCGTGTCAGGGCGAAGTGAATCCAGACGGCGCCATTGGGCAGAAAGCCGGGGGCGACCTCTTCGCCGTCCACGGGCATGAAACGGCCAGACTGGTACTGTTCAATGGCCTGATGAAAACTCACCTGGCCCGTTCGATCCAGCAACCAGGAGAGATGGCCATCCAGCAAGGGATGCCCGTTGGCGGCTTCGAGAGGCAAAGCCGAGGCCTGAACGGGTTGGGCACACCACCAGATGAACAAGACGAACCAGACGAGAATCGCCCCCAAACTCCGCGTTAGGTCAGGCAAAGAAGCAGGATGGCGGATGGAGGCTGGCTTCAGACCCTCACGCATGGGGCGTGGGATGGAGATAGGGGTCGAATCTGTCGAGACGCCCCGACAGATCCTGGCAAATCCGTCGCAGCCGCCGGGTCATCAGCGTCCACTCCTCCGGGCCCGGGATCTCATTGGCAGCAAGACGCATCTCCAGGGTCGTGACCAGACTGCCCAGTGCCCCCACCGGCTGGCGGCAATCATGCACGATACCCCGCAACTCGGTCACCAGCCTATCCTGATCGGACATAGATGGCCCGGTCATTGCAAAATCACCTTGATGCCAACGCCCGGCAAGGTCTGGATGCTCTCCTGACCCAGCTTGCGCCGAAGCTTGTTGACAAGATTGCGATAGGCACTTTCAGTCATGTCGTGATCCCAGATGTCCGCCTCGATGGTTGATTTTGCCACAACCCTCGGATGCGCCCTGACCAACAGATGGAGCAACCGGCTTTCCTTGGCACCCAACCGCAGCTTGCGGCCATCGCGCCAAACTTCGTGGGTTTCCAACTCATATTCGGTGCCACTGATCAGACGTACCCGCGCCGGCAGCAGTTGCTCAATGCGCCGGATGCATCGGCCAAAGGCCTCTATCAGCCGTTTGCTATCGAAAGGTTTGAGCAGGTAGTCCTCCAGATAAAGCCTGGCCGCCTCCAACAAAACAGCTTCCGAGGAATGGCCGGTCAGCATCACGATGGGGGTATGGGCATCCTCCACACGGATTTGCTTGACGACATCAATGCCGTTGAGAACCGGCATCAGAATGTCAATCAACAAGATATCTGGGCGAACCTGACGGTACAAGGCCAAGGCTTCGCCCCCATCGCGGGCCACATACACCTCCCGGAAAAGGTATCGCAGTAGCTGTTCGGTTTCCTCGCGAAACAGGGGATCATCGTCGGCAAACAGCAGACTGCATTCACGAAGTCGGTAATGAATTTTATCCATGGGGTTAGCATAACCGAACAACGTCGCTTGAGCGTCGCTTGCGTTGGTTTTTCAGCGCCGTATAGGGTACAGCATACCGTCTGTCTGGGCGAAACTGATGCCGGAATAATCGACTGATCCCTCGGCCTGATGGCTGCCAAGATCGCCAACCATCAACACCCTATCGTTCGGCATCCATCTCAGGGTGCTATGCTGGCCCCCGATCCCCTACCCCGGAGTCCCGCCATGCGATTTTTCAACACCGAAGGGCCCATTCGGCCCGATGACCATTACCATATTCCAGCGTTTCGGATAAAATTGAGCCAATCGCTTTTTCCGGCAAGAGCCCTTCATGCCTAAGAAGAGCAAGTACCCGTCAACAGATTTGACTACGAGCCAGCGTGAACTCGTTACACACCTCGTTGGCCCGCTGGATGTGTGTAGAATCAATCGGTCGGTCTTCCGTGACATTATCTCCGACACCGAGTTCACTGTGCCCAAGTCATCTTTTGATCGCTGTGTTGCTACGACAGTCTTTATGCGTACAACATTTTTTCGGGACTGGATGCGAACGGATTAACCAGAAGAATATGGCGTATAAAATACGTACAAATTACATGTAATTATTAGCGGTAAATTGGCTCAATTTTTCCCGAAACGCTGGAATCTAAGGAATATTTTTGACAAGCAAAAACTGGGCCACCAGCGTAAAGTCGCGCAGGTAGGCACCACGGGAAGCCCAGGAAATG
>JBAXSA010000296.1:0-4094 GCA_037130945.1 Pseudomonadota bacterium
GGACGATTATGTTCCAAAACCCATCCTGGTGGCCGAACTGGCCCGGGTGTTGGCGTACTGGTTGCCCGTGCGCTAGCCGTTTAGACCCTCACCCCCCAGCCCCTCTCCCGTCAAGGTTTCCCATTGCGGGTTTTTCATGCGTGCCAGGAGGGCGGCATGGGCCTGGTGTTCCACGGCATTGGCCCGGATCACCCGGAACCTGGGGCGATCTGCGGATAACCGGCGAATCTGGGCCTCCGGAGTGGCGTAGGTCATGCCGGATTCCTCATCACCCAGAGCCAGGGCGGCCTGGCCACCGGTCATGGCGAGATAAACCTCGACGAGGATCCTGGCGTCGATCAAGGCACCATGGTGGGTGCGTTGGCTGTTGTCGATCCCGTAGAATTTACACAGGGCATCCAGACTATTGCGCTGGCCAGGGCGCTGACGCCGGGCCAGGGCCAAGGTGTCCAAAATCCGGGGACAATGGCTCTCGATGGGCTGACGGCCCAAACCGGTCAGTTCGGCATTGAGAAAACCCAGATCGAAACTGGCGTTGTGAATCACCAACTCGGCACCCGTCAGAAACTCAATGAGTTCATCAGCAATCTCCTTGAATCTGGGGGCACCCTGTTCCACCAGAAACTGACGGGTAATGCCATGAACCTGAATGGCACCGGTATCAATCTCCCGATCCGGGTTGAGATAGCGGTGAAAGGTCAGGCCAGTGGGACGCCGGTCGAGCAACTCCACACCACCGATCTCGATCAGCCGATGTCCCGCAGCCACCTCGATGCCAGTGGTTTCGGTATCCATGACGATCTGTCTCATGCCCGCCCCCCGCGCCATGTAGCAATGGCCTGGCGAGCCAATTGATCCACCCGTTCATTGTCGGGATGTCCGCTGTGACCCCGAACCCAGGCCCAGGCCACCCGGTGCCCGGTCAGCGCCTGATCCAGACGTTGCCAGAGATCCTGGTTCTTGACCGCACCCCCTGCGGCGGTGCGCCAACCATTGGCCTTCCATCGCGACATCCAGGCGGTCACACCGTCTTTGACATAGCGGGAATCCGTGGTGATCTGGATGTCGCAGGGCCGGGTCAGCGTCTCCAGGGTCGCGATCACCGCCATCAGTTCCATGCGGTTATTGGTGGTCTGAGGATCACCACCGGATATCTCCCGCTCCTGACCCCGAAAGCGGAGCAAGCTGGCCCAGCCGCCAGGCCCAGGATTGCCAGAGCAAGCACCGTCGGTAAAGGCCTCGACCTGATCTTTAGCCACGATGGGGACTCTCCGCATTGGTGGGGGTTACCAAGGGACTGAGTACCTGTGAAGGGAGCGGCCAGCGCATCATGATCGGCCGTAGCCGCGACACGCGCTTGATGCCGTGGATCAAATACACCGCGCCCAATCCCGGCCACCAGCGGGCACCAAAGGACTCAATGAATTCGCTCTGGCGCAGCAAGGTTTCCTGCTGAATGGGTAAGCGAAACATCAAGCCGGCGACGAGCGCGCGGTCGAAACCCAGCAAAGCCAGCCAGTCGCTCACCCGATAGGACATCAGAAACCGACCACACCAAGGGGCTTTACCCCCACAACGGGCAAAGAGCCGCCACCCCCCCCACAGACTCAAAGGATTAAACCCAAAGATCAAAATCTGGCCTTCGGGAATCAACACCCGTTCCACCTCTCGCAGAATCTGGTGCGGATCGGGCGAGAAATCCAGGGCGTGAAACAGCACCACGGCGTCGATACTGTCGTTGGCGATGGGCAAATGTTCGGGGTGGCCCTGGATCCGGGAAGTCATCGCACTGGTGTGAACCACTTGGGAGACCTGAATGCGGTGGCGAATGTGGCTCAACGCCAGGCTGTCCTCGATGGCGCAGGGTAAGCCCAGAAACAATAGATGATAGCCAAACAGCTTCGGTAGCCAGATTTCCAACTGGGTTTGTTCGAGACGCAACAAGGCGTTACCGACCGGGCTTTGTAGCCAGTCGATGAGGCGTGCATGGACTTCGGGAAGGGAGGTGCAGGATAGAAAAGGCGTCACGGGGATAGGCTAGGTGAGTGTCTGAGCGGATTATCCCCCAAGACTCTCGCGGGGTCATCTTGTCTGGCGATGCTGGAAATCTTCCATGAATCCAGCGAGTTCCTCAACCGCCTGGATCGTCAGCGCGTTGTAAAGGGAAACTCGAACACCCCCGATAGCGCGATGACCTGACAGGCCGGAAAATCCAGCCGCCAGCGCAGAGGTCAGGAATCGTTTTTCCATATCCGGGGTGGGTAGATCGAACGATACATTCATTATTGATCGATCATGGGGTTCGGCTCTACCCCGATAAAAGCCATTGCTTCCATCCAGCAGACTGTAGATCAATTCGGCCTTGTTCTGGTTTATCCAGGCCATGCGTGCCAGGCCTCCCACTTCGTGGAGTAACCAGCGTATGGTGAGTAAAACCACATAGATGGCAAAGACGGGTGGGGTGTTAAAGTTCGAATGTGCCTGGGCATGGTTGTGATAATTCAGAAAACCGGGCAGCTCCGTCGGAGCGTTCTTGAGCAATTCATCGCGGATGAGAACCAGAGTCACGCCGGCTGGGCCAATGTTTTTCTGAGCATGGGCATAGATCAGGGCAAACCGCTCCGCCTCACAGGGGGCGGACAAAAAATCTGAAGACATGTCGCAGACACGAGGCACATCGTCGCGGCCCAGAACCCGATGAAACTGGAGTCCCTCAACGGTTTCATTCGAAACGTAGTGGAGGTAGGGCGCATCTGGTGAGAAGCAAAGCTCGTCATCCCCGGGAAGCCGCCTGAATCCGTGGCCCTCGCCACACCAGACCACACGAATTGAACCCTCGCGCCTGGCATCTGGCAAGGCTTTCCCGCTCCAGTAGCCGGTCTGCAAATATTCCGCCGGGTGCGTTTTTCCGCGCAGCAGGGTCATTGGCACCATCGAGAATTGTTGTGTTGCCCCGCCTTGCAAAAACAACACATGATAATCTCGGGAGAGCCCCAGCAGCGTTCGGATATGGGCTTCCAACTCGGTGATGATGGCCGCGAACCAGTCAGAACGGTGACTGATGCCAAGCACCGAAAGACCGACTCCGGGAACCGCAATGATAGATTCCCGAGCCTGTAGCAAAACGCTTTCCGGCAATGCGCCAGGCCCACCAGAAAAATTCAGGCGGTTGCTGGGGTTCACGTCCAGACAAGCCTGCTAGAAGGCGTGGCCCGCAATTCGGCGGACAAGAAAATCCCGGAATGCCTGCTGAATCTTCTGTATGGCAGGCCGCTTGTAGGGAAACAAATCCTCTGGATCCATGTCATGCACAACCATGGCATGATCAATTTCAAATACCAGGAGCTGGCCATCCGGGGTTTCCGCACAGTCGATGCAGACATAATCGAGATTCGTGCGTTCATGAATGGCCTTCAGCGCCGCCTGGTGGCGTTGAACAAAATCGTCGAAGTGTGCCATGAAGGAGGCCTCTTCTGCTCTTTTCCCAGCATCCTCGTACATGCCCGCATTCACATAGTGGATCATCCAGCGAGATGAAACCGCCATGTGGTAAGCGAAAGCTACCCCATCGATCAGAACCACCCGGAATTTCCGGAACAGGCCGTCCTGACTCCGGTAGTCAAAGTATTGGGACAGAAAGAATTCGGGTTCGTCCACTTTGGAAAGGTAGGCCGGAATTTCCCCGGAACACTCGATTTTTTCCAGGCCATGCCCGCCATGTGAAATCACAGGGCGCACAATAATCGGAAAATCAAAGCCTTCGAACATCACGCGGAGACCGTCATCGTCTGTTGCAAGGCTTTGCAATACCGGACGAGGGATTCGCAGAGTGGGAGCAATCACCAAACCCGGAACATTTTGCAACAGGACGCTCGCCAGGTTGCGTTCTGTCGTGGGGATATGGTGTGGCGCGTTGATGACGGGTTTCGGCCACTGAACCAGAGCTTGCTCCAGTGAAGCCAGCAGGTTGCGGTTCTGGTCTGACACACCCATGCCGACGATCAAGGCGTCATGCTCAGGAATCGGAAAAGCCAAGGGTACACCGGAGGAAACGTAATAAAAATCCAGATCGATATCGCTGTCTTCCAGCAGGC
>JBAXSA010000297.1:0-4089 GCA_037130945.1 Pseudomonadota bacterium
GGGCTGGATGTTGTGATAGATCTTGATGAATATGCAATTGATAGTCCAAACAAAATTTTAGGTGTTTTGTTGGCCATGGTGATGCAGGACGCCTAACGACCCCGACGGATGCGCTTCCTGTTTCGGCGCATTCCGAGGGTTTTTATGAGTTATGAGTTATTAGGAGTTGAATAAAATGCCCAGAAAAGAACCCGCGCCCATTTATCAATTGAAGGTCACCCTGAACAACGCCAAGCCTCCCATCTGGCGGCGAATCCTAGTTTCCGGAAACACTTGGCTGGATCAGTTTCATGACATCCTGCAAATCACCATGGGCTGGACAGACAGCCATCTTCACCAATTCGTCCTGGGTGATACTTTTTATGGCATGCGGGATGACGAGGATAGTTTTTTTGGCATGGACAAGGAGGACGAAAGAAAATACAAACTATCCCAGCTCCTGACGCAAGAAAAAGACTCCATGAAGTATGAGTATGATTTTGGAGACGACTGGGAACACAAAATCGTTCTGGAAAAGAAACTGCCCCACGACAGTTCGGTGACCGTCCCGAGCTGTATCAAGGGGAAACGTGCTTGTCCCCCGGATGATTGCGGTGGCGTCTGGGGCTATCAGAAACTTGTCGAGGTGATGCGGGATCCCTCGGACAACGAGTACAAAGAAAAACTCGAATGGCTGGGCGGTGAATTTGATCCCGAACACTTTGATATTGCGAAAATCAATCAAAGCCTGGCGCGATATGCCCAATAAGCCACCGCGCCCAGGAGCCTGATGGCCGAAAAAAAATATCCGGGGGTTTTGGTTTTTGGGCGGCTGGCTACTGGTGGCGATCATCCAGTCGATAGCGGGCACCGCAATAGGGACAGGTGGCCTCGCCACTTTTTTCGAGGGGCAAATAGACCCGCGGGTGCATGTCCCACAAGGCCGTCGCGGGCGGTGGACAGCAAAACGGCAGTTGCGCGGCCGTGATGACCACCGGCTCGCGGTGGCGGGATTCAGACATCTGGGTCATAGTAAAAATCTCCCGGTTACACCTGCGTCAGCCATTCGGGGTGATGACCACCCCGACCGTGTACATGATCAAAATAGGCCCGTTGCAACTGTTCTGTGATCGGCCCCCGGCCCCCTTGGCCGATGAACCGGCCATCGACTTCGCGGATCGGCGTCACCTCGGCGGCGGTGCCGGTAAAAAAGGCCTCGTCGGCGATATAGACTTCATCGCGGGTAATGCGTTTTTCAACCACCCGGTAGCCAAATTCTTCGGCCAGGGTGATGACCGTGCGGCGGGTGATGCCATCCAGGGCCGAGGTCAAATCCGGCGTACACAGCACCCCGTCGCGGACAATGAAGAGATTCTCGCCGCTGCCTTCCATGACATAGCCGTGGGCGTCCAGCAGCAAGGCTTCGTCGTAGCCGGTATCCAGGGCCTCCTTGAGGGCCAGCATGGAATTCATGTAGTTGCCGTTGGCTTTGGCCCGGCACATGGTGACGTTGACATGATGGCGGGTAAAGGACGACACCCGCACCCGGATGCCCCGCTGCATGTTTTCCTCGCCCAGGTAAGATCCCCACGGCCAGGCCGCGACCATGCAATGCACCCGGAGGTTGTCGGCCCGAAGCCCCATCCCCTCAGCGCCATAAAAACACATGGGCCGGATATAACCTGACGCCAGGCCATTCTCGCGTACCGAGCGGCACTGGGCGTCGTGGAGTTCTTCCCGGGTGTAGGGCATCGGCATCCCCAGGATGTGGGCTGAGCGAAACAGCCGATCCGTGTGATCCCGGAGGCGGAAGATCGCCGTGCCCGGATCGAGATGATAGGCGCGCACCCCCTCAAATACCCCCATGCTGTAGTGCAGGGTGTGGGTCAGCACATGTACCTTGGCTTCGCGCCAGGGCACCATCTCCCCGTCGAGCCAGATGACGCCGTCACGATCCGACATGGTATTCATCAATCCAATACTCCGTAGCGAGATAAACAATATCCGGTCATTCGCCCAGCAGCGCCTGCCACTGTTGCCGGACAAAGCCGGTCACAGCCGGGTCGAGGCTCTCGGATGCCACCGGGCCCACCTGATTTTGCAAGCATTCCCGATGATGACGGGCCCGCAGAACCTGGTAGGCTTCGGCTAGGCCGCGAGCTGTCTCCTCCGTCAATACGCCCACCCCGGCCAGGGCATCGAGGAGGCGCAGGTTAGAGGTCCAATCCAGCAAATCCGGATGGCGGTGCGCCGCGCCCAGAGTGAGATATTGAACCATAAACTCGATGTCGGTCATACCGCCACGGCCCTGTTTGAGGTCAAAGCGATCCGCCCGGCTCTTGTCTAGCGAACTTCGCATCTTTTCGCGCATCTCGATGACCGCCTGGCGCAGTGGCAATGGCTGCCGTTCCCGGCTGAGTACCTCGCGGCGGATTTTGGCAAAGAGCGCCGCGAGTTCCGGATCACCGGCAATCGGCCGGGCCCGGAGCAGCGCCTGATGTTCCCAGATCCAGGCCTCCTCGGCCTGATAGCTCGCGAAGGCCTCCAAGGGACTCACCAACATTCCGGAGGCACCATGGGGCCGTAGCCGGGTGTCGATGGCGTAAAGCACCCCGGCGGGGGTATGGGCCGTAAACAGGTGAATCAGCCGCTGACCCAGCCGGGCGAAAAAGACCTCGCTGCCGGCCGGGCCGGATTCTGTGCCCCGCCCGTGCAAAAACACGAGATCCAGATCCGAACCATAGCCCAGCTCGCGGCCGCCCAGTTTGCCGTAACCGACGATCAGAAATCCGCTGTTTTCCCCGGCTGCCGGCCTACCCTGGCGTTGGGCAAAATCGGCCCACATCAGGTCTAGCGATTGCTGGCAGAGAATCTCGGCGATCTCGCTCAGATAGTCGCTGACCACCCGCACGGAGATGGCACCGGTGATGTCGGCGGCGGCCACCCGGAGTTGCTGGCCATGGCGAAATGATCGCAAGCGATCCATCTGCTGCTCCAGGTCGCCAGGATCCAGGCCTGACAGCAAGACCCCCAGCTCCCGTTCCAGCTCGGCATGGCGGAGTGGCTCATAAAGCCGTTGTGGATCCAGCAGTTCGTCCAGCAACAGCGGATAACGGGCCAGTTGTGCCGCGACCCAGGCGCTTTCCTTCATCAAGCGGATCAGATGCGGCAAAATCTGGGGATTTTCCACCAGTAGGGCCAGATAACTGGTGCGTTGACCGATGGTTTCCAGGAGCCCAAGCAAGCGCTCCCAGGTGCCAGCCGGTTCCCGTGCCTCGGCCAGTAAGGTCAACAGCACGGGCATCAGGCGATCCAGACGTCCGCGACCCCCCGGCGTCAGATGCCGGCAGGTGCGCGAATGACGAAACGCCTCCAGACGTTCCAGGATTGCGGCGGGATCGGGTACCCCCAGGGCCGCGAGCAGGGCCGTGGCGGCGTCCCCCTCCATCTCGCCCTGCCAGAGGGCGTTCAACGGCCGATGGGTGGGCTCCGAGGCCGTCTCGGCAGTGGAAAAAACCTGATCAAAACAGCGTTGGACAAGATCCCGGTGTACCGTCAGACCGCCTAAAAATCCCTGCCAATCGGAATAGCCCATCGACCGGGCCAGCCGCAGCTGTTCCAGAGGTTCCTGGGGCAAGACGTGAGTTTGGCGATCCTGCCAGGCCTGTAGCCGGTTTTCCACCCGGCGCAGGAAGGTATAGGCCGTCTGCAAAGCCTGTGTCGTCGCGTCCGGCAGTAGCCCCTTGCGGCTCAACTGTTCCAGCACCCGCAGAATCGGCCGGATCCTGAGCGCCGGTTCCCGGCCGCCACGGATTAGCTGAAAGACCTGGCCAATGAACTCGATCTCGCGAATACCGCCGGCCCCGAGCTTGATGTTTTGCGCCATGCCTTGCTGTTGAAGTTCCCGCTCGATGCGGGCCTTGAGATCACGCAACGACTCGATGGCCCCAAAATCGAGATAACGGCGGTAAACAAAGGGCCGCAGGAAAGCATCGAGGGTCTCGGCGGCCTGGGCCGATCCCGCCACCACCACCCGGGCCTTAATCATGGCATAGCGCTCCCATTCCCGGGCCTGGGATTGGTAGTAGTCCTCCAGGAAGGCAAAACTCA
>JBAXSA010000298.1:0-4075 GCA_037130945.1 Pseudomonadota bacterium
CCTCGGTCGGATCATCGCCCACATTCGAGACCACCACGCCGACCTGCCCGCGCTCTATCACGGCCACATCGTCGATCTCCACGCTAAAGCATGAAGGGATTGATGTAGTAGGTGCCTGGTCGCAGTACGTCGATCTGAGGGCCGCGCTGCCCCTGCCTCTCGATGAAGGCGGAGCCATCCTGATAGTCATTGTGACCCGTGACCGGACAGGCGACATATTCCCGTTCCGGTAGCGGAATCCCGTCAAGCGCGGTCACCAATCCGACCTTGTTGGCCTCGATGACCACCGCCGGCGCAATTTGCACATGGAAGAGATTGATGTTGATACGGTAGGTGCCCGGCAGTAGGACATCGATCTGCGGGCCTTTTTGACCCCCGTTCTTCAGGAAGATCTCACCGTTTTCATAGTTCGAGTGTCCCACCACGCTTTGCGCCAGGAGCCGCCCCATCTGGATGGACGCACCGTCCTGCGCGGTAACCATGCCCACCTGGCCCTTGGCGATTACCACGGCGGGTGCCTTGGTGATCTTGAAGAGGTACGGATGGATACGGTACACACCTGGCGGCAGGATCTCCGTCTGGGGTCCCTTCTGGCCGCCATTACGGACAAAATCCGCCCCGGACTGGAAGGCGTTGTGACCGGGCACCACCTTGGCAAAGATTCGTCCGGCCGGGATCGCCGCGCCATCGGCGGATTCGATGAGGCCAATCTCCCCCTCGCTGATCTTGGTGACCGTGCTTTTGGTGACTTTGAACAGATCCAGATTGATACGGTAGTTCCCGGGCGGGATGATCTCGATCTGGGGTCCCTTCTGGCCACCGTTTTTGATGAAGGCTTCACCGTCCTGGAAAGAGGCGTGCGCTTTCACCGCTTGGGCGAAGATCTTTCCTTCCGGAATCGCGACACCGTCGACCGACTCTACCATGCCGATCTCAAAGTGCTTGATCTCGGTGATGGTGCCCTTGGCCAATTTGAACAGATAGGGATTGATCCGGTACTTACCGGGCGGTAGCACCTCGATCTGCGGACCCTTTTGGCCACCATTCCGGATGAACGCCTCGCCGTCCTGAAACGCATTGTGGCCACCCACGACTGCGGCAAAGATGTTCCCCGCCGGGATGGGTGAACCGTCCACCGACTCGATCAGTCCGATCTCGTTTTCCACGATCTCGGCAAAGATGCTCTTGGTGGCCTTGTAGATGAATGGAATCAGGAGATGTAGCCCCGGGCCCAGTGTCCGGGCCTGAATCCCGACCTCCGTGCCGAGGGCCACGACGCGCCCCTGCGGCATCTTTCTGCCAAACCACCGGCGTTCAATCAGGGCGATCTCATTGCCACCGACGATGACCACCGACGCGTACAACAGGATGACCGCAGGAACCAGCACGGCGACAGACCAAAACTCCGGTAGAAATTTGAAAAACATATAGTTTTCTCTTGTGTTAATGATACTCGCGAGTCTCGTCAGCGCCTTGGAGTGGTTTTAGAGTCAGGCGTTGACCAGGAGTAATCCGGTAGATCATTTTGGATCGATGCTTTTCCCTTCTGTATCTGCGCGAGTAACCCAGCGTGGCAAGCATGCATAGATGGTACCAGAAGTAAGATAGGTACGACTGCTGCCATCTGCCTTGACCACACCAATGTCGGAAGACCAAACGACCTTTTGGCCTAATGGACGGGTTTGCATCAGGGTCTGGTAGGCCAGCCAGCGTCCGCTTGGCGACCACTGGGCGGTATCAGCGGTAATGTCGTCCACATGCGTCAGTTTGCCGTTAGCTGGCTCGAAGATATAAAGGAAAGCATGGGGCCCACCCGAAAGCCCTCCGTAATATTCCAGTAACAGCAGGTTTCCCGCTGGTGACCACTCAAAATGGTTGATCTTGTTTGGCCAGGTCTCGGGGTCGATGTCCGGCAGAGTGGTGACGGCACCGCTGGTCAAATCCAGCACGGCCAGGGTTTGGGCTGCTTCGTCGGAATCTGTGCTAATCCGCCTGACAAAGGCCATACGACTGCCATCCGGAGAGATGAGGGCCGTTTTCCGGGAATCGGTCGTGATAACCTCCGACAAGTTGGACAATGCGAGTATCGCCGCTGTTCGGGTTTTCAGATGCACACGCAACAACGCCTCGTCCTGTTCGGTCAAGGCGTATTCGAGTGGCGGACGATACAATGGCGCATACCGTGTGGTGAACTCCAGGCCAGCGCCGGCGAGCAGCCAGCGCGACACCGAGGATAACCCGGCGATTGCTTCCCATTCACCATGCCTGTTCAGCAAATTGGGGGTGTCCGGCATAATCATGGCATGTCCACCCTTCACCCAGTGAATCTCCGCCGGTGCCTGATCCATCAATCGGTGCCGTTCCTTGCCATCAGCACTGACCAGCCACAGACCCGGATCGTTGCCTGGTGCACCGTTGAAAAACATTTGTGGTTCCTGGTAAGGCGTGGACAGACCTCGGGCCCAAGAGCTTGCGTACAGATAATGCCGGCCATCCGGAGCCACCAAGGCGAATAGGGGTACCCGATCAGGCCAGTGTACACGGCGCAGCGATGACCCGCCGGGACTTGCTTGCCACATTGTGAAATGGCTGGCACCGCGAGGCTGGTAGTGGCGCACAGCAAATAGCAGGGTCTCTTTTTGATCGGCCTGTGTCCCCGCATTCAGCGAGGACAGTGCCGTCAGTATCAGTAGGCAGAGCAGAATCCTGCTTAGAATGAACATGGGGGATATCACTATTTGTGGTATGAAATTGCTGCCGAGGTGAGATAGTCTTTGAGTTCCCATACTTGGCCAACATAAGCGGTAGCCTTAGTCGCCGTTTGCCTGCATGACTTCAAACTGCTCCTGGCAGACCTTGCGATTCTTGAACACCATGTATTCGATATTGGCATTCACAGAACATTCCCACGATGGCGTATAGCCCCCATCAAAGCCGCCGTCTTTTTTGAATTGGCAAACGCGGAAGGTTTTTAGAAGATTGTTGCTGATCTTCATGCATTTGGCCTTATTGGGTTGAAGCCAGTTAAAGCCGTAGCTACCGAGGGCGGGTAAAGCTTCCGATGTTTCGGATGTCTCGCTTTTGATAGCCAATGATTTGGCAGCAATGGCGGTTGGATACTGGGCGACTGTTCCAAGAAACAGTATAACCAGTGTGACGGAGATTTTCGTATTTTTCATGGTATTCTCCCAACAAGTAAGTTCTCTATGTACGGCAGAATCAGTCGCGATTCCGCCGTGAAGATATGGTATAGGGTCAGCGCCGCGATATCTGCGAAGAAGATCACAATTCAGGCGAAGGAGAAAGGCTACATTCACAAGGCATGCTCAATGTGACCATGGAGACAGAAAATCCCAACATACTCAGGTTGAATCCAATGATTACCAACAGAATTCCCACCATCTTCCGACTTGCACTTGTTCTCATCATGGCTGTGCCCCTGAACGCTGAGGCTGATGCTGTGCCGCCACCGAGGTTGTCCGACCTGGACGGCGTGTGGGTGAATCAGCTTTACGCCGAGCAGGTACAGGCTCTGCATGCTCCACGAGAGGCGGCGCGCCGATATGCTTTAGGTGAGGATCCGAGTGGCATGTCCTATATCCAGAGCCTGACACTGGCTGGATCCTATCAGGGTCTCCGGGGCGAGCGTGTGGTGTTCGGTGACCATGAGGTGCTGTGGCAGGGTCGCCAGATACCCTACTGGGTCAGTCTTCAACCCGAGAGTTCCACCGCTGAGGATGAGAGCTACAAGAATCTCCACATTGGTGATCGGCTGCGTTTCGGCTTCCATTGGCAGAATGGGCGTTTGAAGCTGCACGAATCTTATGCGGAACAGGGTGTGATTCGTTACCGGGACTCCCCAATCCAGATACTGAGGCCGGTAGCAAGTGCCCCGGCACAGCGTATACCCCTGGCTGAAATCGACCCCATTGTCGACCCCGAAAGCTGTTTTGCGAGCTTTCGGGATGGCTTGCTACGAGTGCGATGGCTGGGGAGGGAAGCATTTGTGGATCATCATGGCCGGCTGGTCATTCCGCCGAGGATGGCGTTTGATGAAATCAATGACTTTGTTGAG
>JBAXSA010000299.1:0-4069 GCA_037130945.1 Pseudomonadota bacterium
GGCATGAGCGTCTCGCGGGAGGAATCCCCGCTCTTTAGGGCGGGGAGGATGTCAAAGATATTCTGGCGATGCTGAGTGAAGCCCTGCTCTACCTGACGCTGACGGGTTCGTCCCTCGCCCGGCGCATGGGGTATGCCCGGGAGGTGGTGGGTATCCGTTCTCGTTGGCACCGCTGTCAAGCCGCGTGGGCACCCCACTTGGCCGCCACCCGTCACGCCCTCCTCCAATCCGCCGCAAATTGCCGCCATCATCGACGGGCTCTGGTACTGGGTGCCGGCGCATTACACGACATTCCACTGACCCAACTGGCGAGGCATTTTTCCCGGATCGATCTCGTCGATCTGGCCTTTCTGCCACATACCCGCTGGATGGCCTATCGTTTGGGGAATGTCCGCTGCGTTCTCCAGGATGCGACCGAAGCACTGGCCCTGCTAGAGCGAGCGGTGTATCCGGAGGGGGCGCTATGGGTGGCCAGCCAGACGCCACGCCAGTTTGCCGATGAACCGGATATCGACTGGATCGCCTCGGTGAATCTCTGGTCTCAGTTACCCATTCTGCCCATCCTGGCGCTTCGCGCCCGGCATCCCGATTGGCCCGAAGGGATTTTTCAGGAGATCTCCCGGCGATTGTTGCAAGGACATCTGGATTATCTCGGGCGATTTTCAGCATTGACTTGTCTGATTGCTGATCGTACCCAGGTGAGTTATCAATCGGGTGGTGAAGAGGTCGAACGGAGCGATTTTGCATCGTCCTTTCCCCTGCTTCAAAACGCCCAGCAGGTCTGGCGGTGGGATGTCGCTCCGCTGGGCGAGGCGGGCCCTGGTCTGGGAGCCTGGCATGAAGTTGTGGTGTGTGAGAGGCTGGAACAGGCGGAACAATACAAATCGCTAGCCATATTGGGGCAACACCCCCTCGCGGGCGAAACTGTAGGCCTGTTCCCCCGCGACCACCAGATGATCCAGCACCGGGATGCCGATGGCACCAAGAGCCTGAACCAATAACACCGTTATCTGGTGATCGGCGGTGGACGGCCTAGGGGTACCGCCCGGGTGATTGTGGGCCAGAATGACACTCGCCGCCCGGTGCCGGAGCGCCGCTTCCACCACATGTCGAGGATGGATGTGCGCCTCCTTGACCGTGCCTTCCCCGATCAGGGCGGGATAGAGTACCCGGCACTGGCTGTCCAGGCACAACACATAAAACACCTCTTCGGGCCGCCCTGCCATGAGCGGCACCAGATAGGCGGTGACCATCTCGGCACTCGCGAGCCGTGGCTTGTCCCGCTTGACCCGGTCGTGAAAATACCGTCGTGTGATCTGGGGAATCAGGCTGATAAACGCGGCCACCCTGTCCCCCACGCCCGTAACGCTGGCCAGATCCTTGGGATCGGCTTCCAATACGGCAGACAGGGTACCGAAGCGTTGCATCAGCTGATGCGCGATGGGGTTGGTGTCGGATCGGGGGATAGCTTGAAAAAGCAGGAGTTCAAGCACCTGATGATCCTCGAAACCATCGAGTCCCTCCTCCAGGAAGCGGGCTCGCAGACGCTCCCGGTGTCCCTGATGGATTGGCGGCGTGTTATCTGTTCCTAAAAGCTTGTGCAAAATGGCGCGTTGAAGTAGCGATCTATCCACCGGCACGGCGATCCGTCAGAGGGACGTTTCATTCGCACACCTCGGGTTTCTTCTTGGTGGATTCAGGGTAATCTTCCTTGATCTGATCCTGGTATTTCCGCATCACGGACAACCGGCATGAGAAGGTGTGAACAATCGCCATCAGGTCTTCAACTACTTCCTGTTGTGGTGAGAAGGATTCCTGGTTGACAACGACCAAAGCACAGCCGTTTACCGATGCGATATGCGCAAAGCAATCAAAACCAAAGCGCATCAGCCGATCTTTGTGCGCCACTAATAATTGAGAAACTTCGCCGCGCATGATCCGTTCGAGTAGATTGAGAAACTGCTTGCGCTTGAAGTTCAACCCACCGCCGATTTCCTGAATCCATTCGTCAACCGCAATCCCTGCCCCTCGGCAGTATCCCTCCATCGCCTCCACCTGGGTAGCAAGATCTTTCTTTTGTCCAGCACTAGAAACACGGCAATAGACCACGGTAAGGCGTTTACCAGCCGCACCGCCCAGCACCCGTCGGATATCAGACTCGTCAAAGTAACGATGGCCGGATGGGAGCCGCTTGCTTTGGAGTTTGCCATCGCGTTCCCATCTGCGAATGGTTGATGGCGTCCGGCCAACCCGTTTCGCAAATTCGTTGATACGATAATAGTGACTCATATCGCACAATTATAAAAAGATATGCGCAATAATCAAGCATCAGTTGCCAGCGCCAGTCATTTCAAGCTCCGGCCTTTAGGCCGGGGTGGTGTGACTGCTACACTGAGTCCGCGAACCTGCAAACCGCCATCGCTCCATACACATCCGGCCGGCTCTGCCAAGGCCGACAAACCCGTTGTCAATCGAGGAGTCTATCGCATGCCAGAATCCCCCCGGGTTGCTCTCTCATGAAGATCCTGGAATACGTCGGCCTGAATACCGCTCGTGTCAATGTCGCCTACCGCAAGGTGTCCGATGCCATCGCACGTGGCGATTTTCACGCGGCACAGGTCAAAAAACTCACCAATCTGGGTCACGGCAAGTTTTACCGCGCCCGCCTAGATGACACCAATCGGCTGCTGTTCTCACTGGTTCGCCATGGCGATGAGGTCTGCGCGCTGATGCTCGAGGTGATCGCGAACCACGATTATGAGAGTTCACGTTTCTTGCGCGGTGCCACGATCGACGAAACGAAGATCCCTGATTGCGACTACAGAGACGCTATTCAGGAACCCCAAACCGTGCGCTATCTGCACCCGGATCGCACCGCGATTCATCTCCTCGACAAACCGATTTCTTTTGATGATGCGCAAGAGGCCATCTACCATCAGCCACCCCCCCTGATTGTGGTGGGCAGCGCCGGCAGCGGCAAAACCGCGCTGACCCTGGAAAAATTGAAACTCGCCGAGGGCGAGGTGCTGTATGTCACCCATTCGGCCTATCTCGCCCAAAATGCGCGCGATCTTTACTACTCGAACGGTTTTGAGCAGGCTAAGCAGGAGGCCGTGTTCCTGTCGTTGCGCGAGTTTATCGAGTCTATCCATGTCCCGCCGGGACGGGAGGCTAGCTGGCGCGATTTCTCCGGGTGGTTTACCCGGTTGCGCCAAGCCTTCAAGGGTATCGACGCCCACCAGGCCTTCGAGGAGATCCGGGGCGTGATCGCCGCATGGGCTGGCGGCGTGCTGTCGCGGGAGGAATACCGGGCGCTGGGCGTGCGCCAGTCCATCTTCCCCGAGGAACGGCGCGATGCCCTCTACGATCTTTTCGAGAAATACCAGGCCTGGCTCGTGGAGGCCGGGCTTTTTGATCTCAACCTCGTGGCCCAGGACTGGCAGGGACGCGCCGCGCCACGCTACGACTTCGTGGTCATCGACGAGGTGCAGGACATCACCACCGTCCAGCTGGCACTGATCCTGAAAACCCTGAAAAAACCCGGCCAATTTTTGCTGTGCGGCGATTCCAACCAGATTGTTCACCCCAACTTTTTTTCTTGGGGACAGGTCAAAAGCCTGTTCTGGCGCGATCCCAGCTTGGCTGAACGTCAGGAACTGCGGCTCCTGACGGCCAATTTCCGCAACGGCCAGGAGGCCACCCGGGTGGCCAACCAGTTGCTCAAGATCAAGCATCGGCGCTTCGGTTCCATCGACCGCGAGAGCAATTTTCTGGTCAAGGCGATCGGCGGCGCGGCAGGACAGGTGGTTCTGATGTCCGACAAGGACAGCATCAAGCGGGAACTGAATCAGAAGATCCAAAAATCCACCCAATTCGCCGTGCTGGTGATGCGCGACGAGGACAAGGCGGAGGCTCGCAAACATTTTGGTTCGCCGCTGTTATTCTCGATTCACGAGGCGAAAGGGCTCGAATACGAAAACATCGTGCTGTACCGGTTTGTCTCCGACCACCGCGCCGAATTCGCCGAGATTGTCGAGGGCGTGGATCGGCAGGATCTCGCCACCGACAC
>JBAXSA010000300.1:0-4061 GCA_037130945.1 Pseudomonadota bacterium
CGTCACATCTCTCGCAACCCCCAAACTGACCCATGACTCTTCCCAGGAATTTAAAAGCCGGCTCAAGGTCATCACGGAAGATATTCACAAACGATTGGATACACTACATGCCATCCCCTGGTCTGGGCGTTCCGTCGTTGAGCAGGAAGATTCCATTGCCTTGTTGCTGATCCTTGCCCAGTTGCCTGGACAAAACAAGGCCTTTCTCCGTTATGCCTCCTTCGCCAAATTGGCGGCAGGCCCTGACGACAGTTTCCTGTTCTATATCGCCGCCATTGCCGAGGTAAGAGCCTCGGAACTCTATACGAATTATCACTCAAAAAGCTATTATCTCAACAATGCCGCCCGCCTTGCGGACAAGGCTCGGGTTCTTGAGCCGGAGGCAATCGAACCGGTGATGCTGGAGATCGTTGCCTGGAATGCGCTGAATGTCCTGGACAAACATGCTGTGGAAGTGGAACAGGCCATTGGTAAATTCAATCGGGATTACTATTCCACGCCTAATTCGGCGGCCACCGCCTATACCTTGCTGGGGGATGTGGCTTCCTCACATGAACGGCCGCGCGATGCCATCAAATATTACGAGATGGCCTGGAACGAAATCGGGGTCATGGGACGATTTAATAAATGGATCGGTTCCCAGGTGGAAAAGGCCCGTTTGTGTAGCAAATTAGGACGGGCCTATCAGGATGTCTCGGAGTTCGAAAAGGCCGATGGATATTACGCCAAGGCCAGGGAATTCATTGAACAGGAGGTGAACAGGGACGAATTTTTGCAGGAACTCGATGCCATTGCCAAGGGTTAGACTTCACTCATATTGGTAGAGTGACGGTATAGACGGCCTTCCATTCCGCGTCATCTAAAGACGCGATCACAAGGCACGTCCGAGCATTGTGAGGAACAGCACACGCCGAATTCATGCCTCGACGGACAGGCCGGCGAATGCCTGAGAACTGCTCCCATTCGCTCCATTCGCCCCATAGGACTGCATAAGTTTCATGATCTGTTTCATCACTGTTGTGGTTATATCGCTGCCGGATGACGACGTGTTCGTGGTCGATGAAGACGAAGAATCCGACTCCGTCTTCTGTTTGTAGGCCATGGATTCCTGAAAACTGACCTTGCCGTCGCTATTGGTATCGGCCTTGTCGAAATTCTGGACAAGGTTGTTTATGTCACTGGACGCCGTACTGTCGGGCGAACTGACGTCCTTTGCCATACCGCTGAGTTGATCCTTGGTCAGGCCCGCGCCGCCACCCGGGGGCATACCCTGCATACCGCCCGGCCCCCCCATCATCCCCGAACCACCACCCGACATCCCCTCCGGTCGATTTTTTTCAAGGAGACTCTTCAGGGAACTCGAAAACTCATCCTTGGTGACCTTGCCATCGCCGTTACCGTCCAATTGGGAAAAAAGATCATCAACGCTTGAGCCACCACTGCTGGTGGTATTGGTGGTATTGGTGCTGGATGATGAAGCGGTGGAAACCTTGTCGAGCGCCGACTGAAGGTCGACCTTTTGAATATAGCCCTGACCGGCGCTATCCAGTTTGGAGAACAGATTATCCGCCATTTTTGAGGGATCCGGGCGTTGCATATTGCGCAATCCGCCGGCCTGATACATCGAGATGCTGTTGCCAGAAATACTACCGATACTGCTCATGATTTTCTCCAAAATAGCATTCGAAAACTTTGCCAGATCGCGAACCGAAGTCAAAAATCGGCTTGATCTGGATTGGTTCTACACAGACATTTTATCGGCCATAGTTGGGTAAAATGGCTTTGTAGTGGTGTAAATCAAAGTAAAAATTGCTTA
The DNA here is from genome assembly GCA_037130945.1 of Pseudomonadota bacterium. GTDB lineage: Bacteria > Pseudomonadota > Gammaproteobacteria > Chromatiales > Chromatiaceae > JBAXSA01. The sequence goes on from JBAXSA010000300.1 coordinate 1,817, forward strand.
ATCATCCCGCCGTTTTTTACGCGAAGCTTCCCACTGCCGGCGCTGCTCATCGGTCAGGAGGGCCAGAATCTGTGCTTCGGTTTGGGCATTCATCGTCACCACATCGGCCATGGCCTGGGCCTGGATGTCGGCAAGTGCCCGACCCTTTTCGGCCCCATAGTGTCCGGACGCCACCAGTTGTTGAAGATCGGTCATGGCTTTGCCGGCCACCTTGAGTTTTTCGCGCAGGGTCGGCACCAAGGCATGCATGAGTTCGAAGACCTGATCTTTCTGGGACTCGGTTAGCTCGATACCTTGGAGGAATGGCGGGAGAGGATCAAAGGCTGGCGGTGGAAAATCGGGCATCAAGCCAATGGGTGGGAGAGGGGGCGGCAAAAATTTGCTGCCGAACATCGGTGATTTGCCGTATGGCATGTCACCGCAATGGGGCGGGAAGGGAAATTCGGGGGCCGGATGCGCCATGGTCGCACAGGGTGTGCCGAGCAGCACTAGACTGGCGATTAATCGCTGCTTTGGAAGAAGGCTCAAAAATTTCATCAATATCTCCTCGATGCGTGGTTCACTGGAAAGCCCAGTGTGGGTCTTCTCACTGTTAAACGCCGTTAACGAGGTGTAAATCCAGGTAAATCTGCCACGATAGGGCGATGCCTGCTGTCGATCCCGGTTACCATGTGACGCAAGCGCAACCAACCCACAAAACAGGCAAAAATGGGAGCAAAGGTTCTTCTGGTGGATGACGATGTCGAATTCGTCGAATTGCTTCGCGACTACTTGGCGCGGGAGGGTTTTGAGGTCACGGCTGCCCATGATGGGGAGGCCGGTCTTGCCGAGGCGCTGACGGGGCGACATGCCATTGTCGTACTGGACATCATGATGCCGGGTCGCAACGGTATCGAGGTGTTGGGGCTCATCCGTGCGGCAGGCCTCTTGCCGGTACTGATGTTGACTGCCAGAGGCGACGATATCGACCGCATCATGGGCCTTGAATTGGGTGCTGACGACTATGTGCCCAAGCCCTGTTCACCCCGCGAATTGACTGCCCGGATCAGGGTTATTCTCAAGCGCGTCGACCGTCAGGCGACCTCGACACAACCCCTGATCGCCGGGGCGCTCACGTTGTGGCCGGAACAACTGCGGGCCGAATGGGGGGGTCGTCTGGTCTCCCTGACCGGCACCGAATTTAGCCTGCTGGAGGTGTTAGTCCGTCATGCCGGGCGGATCGTCGATAAGTCCGAACTCTCTCGTCAGGCGCTGGGACGGCCACTGGCCCGTTTTGATCGCGGCATCGACGTCCATGTCAGCAGTCTCCGGCAAAAACTGGGCGTCCTGCCCGATGGCCGTTCCTGTATTCAAACCGTCGTCCGCAAAGGGTACCAACTGATTATCGGCTGAATCGGGAGCCATGATGGGTCGGCTGTTTTGGAAATTCTTCTTGTTTTTTTGGTTGACCTCGCTGGTCTCGGCCCTACTGGTCGGTGCGACGGTTTGGCTGTCGCATCTGGTACAGGAAAAGCCCCTGGCCATTGATGTCAGTCCGCCCGCTTCTCTGGTTGTTTCGGCGACCGTGTCAACCTTACGTCATGGAGGTCTGTCGGCCTTGCGCGGGCTGCTCGCCGAGTGGGCGAACCAACCCATGCCGCCGCTCCGCATTGTCGATGAGCAGGGACGGGACATGCTGGGCCGCCCAGTACCCATGCCCGCCTTCGAAGAAGCCAAGCAGTCGGTGGATCAGGGGGCCGTCGGCCGGGTGCATACCGATGACGGTCATACCTGGCTTTTCTTCGTGCCTGCCCCCCCCAATCACCTGGGGATGCCCCCGCCGCCTCACGAACCCCATGGATCTCATGGAGAACCGCTCCCGCCGCCTCTCTTAATGGCTTTATTGATGGGAGCAATAGGCGGTCTGGTCTTTGCGACCCTGCTGGCCAGGTATTTTTCAAGACCCATCCGCAGTCTGCGGGGTGCCTTCGAGGCCGTTGCCGAGGGTCGTCTCGACACACGCATCGGTGACAATATGGGCAAGCGCCGGGATGAACTGAGTGATTTGGCGTGCGACTTTGACCGCATGGCGGGTCGTTTACAGATCCTCGTCGAGAACCAGCGGCGGTTGCTCCACGATGTCTCCCATGAATTGCGTTCGCCACTGGCGCGGTTACAGGCTGCCATCGACTTGTTGCAACAGCAACCCGAACAGGCCGACCGCTTCATCGCCCGCATTGTGCGTGAATCAACCCGCATCGACCAT
>JBAXSA010000301.1:0-4051 GCA_037130945.1 Pseudomonadota bacterium
CTACAGGCGCGAGAAGACAGGCTATGATAAATCCGCTTCAATACCGAGGTGAACAGAAATGATTGAATCACAGGTACCTCTGGAAATCCCAACGGGGTTCTCTGCCCTGCTAAAAATTCAGGGGGGCGAGGCGGATCGCCAAGAAATTCGAGCCGATTGCCTGGCTGCCGTGCTGTCTGGTATGCAAAAGGTGGCCTACCTGCTCGCTGCTGTCGAGTCCGGTCAGGAACTTGGCGAACGGCTAAAACCTAGTCGCGCCATGCGAGAGCAATTTTCGTTGCGTTGCGGTGTTCCTCAGATGGGAAGCTATGCGTTGCCATTAGATATAGGCTCATCCGATCAATTGGATATAGGATTGCCACCCTTGCCATTACTGGATCAGATGCAAAAAATTTGGGCTTCATTATCCAGACAAGATCACAATGCCTTGAAGTATTCTTTGCCTACCTCTATCAGGCAAAAAGTGCTACGAGAAATTCAAAAACTCTTGCCCAAAGAGCATGATGGGTTGCTTGTTGGTTTACAAACCCTGACCTCTCCGGAGCCTGCATTTTTAACCTGGCGGACATCACGCTTTATTGGTGAATGTCTTGCACCAAGAGTATCCGAAGATACGGTGATGACGGTTACGGGCGAGTTACAGCGCATCGACTTTGCCGCTCGCCAGGTCACCATTCTTTATCCCCCCACGCGGCGCGAGATCGTATGTACCTATTTGCCAGATATTGAAGACAGCATCATCGAGGCACGTAAGGAACCGATTCAAGTCACCGGACGTTTTGTGCTCGATAACGAAGGTAATCCCGACAAACTGATGGATGTAACACGCATCGAGCCAATTGATCTTTCGCCGTGGGTGATTAACGAGTTGGAATCAATGCCAGTACGCCTGAAAGCGCCACTTGAACTAATCCCGGTTTTGGATGAGGAAAGTCAGCAATATCTGTGCGTTGAGGAATCCTCTCTAGGACTGTCTGCCTTTGCCTTGAACAGGGAGCAATTGTTTGACGAGATTCAGGAGCAACTGGCGATGCTTTGGAAAGAATATGCCTGCGCACCTGATGCCGACCTGGGTGACCAAGCCCGTGCGCTAAAAATTCGCATACGCGCCAGAATGGAGGAGGTTTGTCATGCCAAAGTCTAAGGACGACATCGAACAAGGCTTATTGCGCAAAGGCTTTGTAAAAAAAGAAGGTGACCATCACTTTTTCATTTATTACAACCTGGCAGGAAAAAAAAAGGCGGTCTTCACCAAGACGAGCCACACGCCCAAAATGCGGGTTCTTTCAGATACCCTGCTGAGTCTAATGGCTAAACAATGTTCCCTGAGCAAAGGAAATTTTTTGCGCTTGGTGGATTGCTCCCTCAACCGTGAGGAATACGAAAAAATGCTCTCTCTGAACTCAACAGCAGGTTGATCAACTCGGAAGTCAATTTTATGAGAGAACATACGACACACGGCAATAACTCAGCCGTGTTACGCAACTTTCGCATCGACAACTTCAAATCCCTGGTGGATTTTTCATTGCCGCCAGACCTTGGGCAGTTGACTTGTCTGATTGGTCTTAATGGATCGGGAAAGTCCACACTGTTACATGCTTTCGATTTTATTGGACATCTGGTCACCGGCAAGGTGGATGATTGGCTGAAGCGGCGCGAATGGCAGAAGTCCGACTTGACCAGCCGCTTTCTCAAAAAACAGCTCATTACCTTCCGGCTTGGTTTCGACTTCCCCCAATTCGGTCGTGTGGAATGGGAAGGCAGCTTCAATGTCACCCTGTTGCGTTGCACGGCTGAAACCATCAGAGCCGGTGGTCGAGAGGTGCTGAGAATTGTCGAAGGCGAACTTCGCGTGGCAATGGCAAAGGATGGCATTGCGATGGAAACTATCTTCCCGCTTTCCGGGCTGGTATTTCAGGGATCGGTGTTGTCCTTTCTCAATACCTCCGAGTATCACACGGCCACCCATGCGGTGAAGGAGTTTGCCAGCCATTTGCGGTCTCTCGACATGCTGTCACCCCACTTGATGCGCAAGCGGGCCAAAGATGCCGATGACGTGGGCTATGGTGGCGAGCGCCTGTCAGCCTACCTGCATGGCTTTAGCAAGAGGGCCAAGGCACGATTGCTAACCACCTTGCAGGATTTTTATGAGCAGGTTGAGGGCTGGGAAACCAGCGCCCTGCGGGCAGGTTGGAAGGACTTGCGGGTTCGCGAGCATTATCTGGATGCCCACGGGAAGCCGCTGGAAACCCTGGCACGTCACTTGAACGACGGCATGTTGCGTGTATTGGCAATTCTGGCGCAAACCCAGACTGGCAGTAAGTCGATATGGAACAATAAAAACGACTTGGAAGCTTCGGAGCAGCAGGATTACCGTTGCTTGCTGTTCGATGAAATTGAAAATGGCATTAATCCAGAGATCATAGAAAAGTTGATCAATCATTTATTGGAAGCCAAACAGCAGATCATTGTTACTTCGCATAGCCCGATGATTCTGAACTATTTACCCGATGAGGTAGCCCACCAGTCGGTCGTGTTGCTCTACCGCACATCCGAGGGGAAAAGCCGTGCCGTGCGCTTCTTCGACCTGCCGGAACCAAAACACAAATTGCAATTATTGGGACCAGGCGAGGTTTTTGTGGACACCGATCTGGTTGTGGCCGCGCAGGTCGCCGAGGAACAGCGGAGTGCTAAACAGTGAAGCTGATGCTGTCTGGAGAAGGCAAAACGGACATGGGGCAGGAAATGCCTGGTGCAACCGGTTTGGAATATGTTCCTGGCCCGATGGCCTACGTCGTTGACCGTTTGGTAGAGTCTCGTATGGGCTACTCGTTGCTGGAGATGCAATCGGCTGGCGGGGAGTGTGTTCAGTTCGTGGACAAGACTGAATTGAGCAAGCATGAGTTGACCAAGCATTGCAAATCTGGCCCTACACTGCTACCCGGTGACAAGTATGGAAAAGGTAACACCTATTTCAGGTGCAATGCCCAAGCATTAGCTCTATTGGCAAAGTCGGAGCAGTCAAAAACGGGAGAACAGGTAGTGGCGATCTTGTTCCGGGATGCCGATGGAACGGTCTCCAAATCACATGACGAGTGGCGAAAAAAGGTTGGTGCGATGAAGAGCGGCTTTCGTTTGGCGAACTTCCTCACTGGAGTGCCAATGGTTCCACATCCCAAGTCTGAGGCCTGGCTGTTGTGCGGTTTGAAGGATTATGCGAATTGCAAAAAGTTGGAGGATGCATCCGGTAACGATGCCAGCCCTAATTCTCTAAAGAAACAGCTCCGCGATCTCGTCGGACATGACCCAACGGCGGAAGAGCAAACGGATTGGATCAAATCAGGAAGGATCGATCCAGATCGAATTGATATGCCCAGCTTTTCCGATTTCCGGGAGGCACTGAAGTCGGCTTTAGATACTGCACTCTCATTTCAATCACGAGCGAGTATGGCATGAATCTTTCCTCCCCAACACCACCCATGCCCTCCCATCACCAGATTCGGGCCGAACTCGAAACGATGGTATTGCGTGATTTGCTTGGCCCCGCCGGGGGGCCGGACGAGACCATCACTGAACGCACGGTGCGGGATCGTTACCTGGTAGGCGTGTTGGCACCGTCCAGGCGTGGGGAGCGAGGGGTGGGGAGTGGGGTGAATTCAGACTCCCCACCCGCCACTCCCCACACCCCACTCGACGAAGACGAGAGCGACGATCACCCTCACATTCCCGACGGACTCTCCGAAGGGGGCAGCGACACGGCGGACGATGGTGCCACGGACGTCGATACCCCCGTGACGGTGGCCCATTTGCCCTCTTCTTTCGGCATGACATTCTGTGTTGATGCCGGAGCGCAATCGCTCCAGGTCAGTGCCCATTGGGGGCAATACCAGCGGGAGTCGAGGGAGGAGCAAATCGACCCTCGCACCGGCAGGCCGAGACGTGTGTGGAAACGCTATCCACGCGGGGGCGATATCGCGTTGCCGTTGCGGGCGGGGCCGATATTACCCCAGCCCCCCGACACGGCGTTTCCCGACGTACACATCAAGGGCCA
>JBAXSA010000302.1:0-4040 GCA_037130945.1 Pseudomonadota bacterium
ACACCGATAGGGCCAGCCCGACACCACGAGCCATATGGGCACCCATGTAGCGATCGAAGATCCTCATGGCCGCCACCACCAGGGAGAGGGAGTGATACACTGTGAGCTATTTATTGTCATATCAGCGTTACCGGTCAAGTTGCTAGCCCGCCCATGCTACCTGACTCACCCCCTGACTTTAACTGGAGGTCATATGGAATTTCGCAGTAAATCGACCCATCCCGCCAAATATCGCGGTGCTTGCCTGGTGTTGGGGCTGTTTGAAAAAAAACATCTCGGTGAATCCGCGCAGCGGGTCGACAAGGCCAGCAACGGATTCCTGAGCGAGGTTTTGAAAACCGGTGACATTCTGGGCGAGGAAGGCCAGACCCTGATGCTCTACCAGGTACCGGGTATCGAATCCGAACGGGTCTTGCTGGTGGGACTTGGTAAGCGCAAGGAATACACCGCCGCCAAGTTGTGCAAGGCGGTCACCACGATGGTGAAGCAACTCAACCAGGCCCAGGCTGGGGATGCCTACTGCGCATTTTTGGATGAGTTGCCCGAAGCGACCAGCGTCTATCAGGCCACGCGCCACATCGTGACCGCAGCGGCGGCGGCGGCTTATCGTTTCGATACCCTGAAATCCGATCCCAAGGCTCCCAAAAAACCCCTCAAACGCCTGCTTCTCTCCAGTGACAAGAGCATCCAGGGAGAGTCTCTGGAACAAGCCATCCGTCACGGCATGGCCATTGCCGCCGGGGTTCGGCTGACACGGGATCTTGCCAATCTACCCGGCAATCTTTGCACGCCCAGCTATCTCGCCGAGCAAGCCCAAGTGCTGGCCAGCCAGTTTCCGGCCCTGCAGGTGGAGAGCCTCGATGAGGCGGCCATGGAATCCCTCGGCATGGGTGCCCTGTTGTCGGTGGCGCGTGGCAGCCGCCAGCCGCCGCAGCTGATCGTGATGAAATATCTGGGTGGGGGCGAGGGTCAAAAACCCGTGGTGCTGGTGGGCAAGGGCATTACCTTCGATGCCGGCGGCATTTCCATCAAGCCGCACGATAAGATGGACGAGATGAAATTCGACATGTCGGGGGGTGCGAGCGTCATCGGTACGCTGCGCGCCTGTCTGGAATTGGCGTTGCCGATCAACTTGATCGGCGTCGTGCCAGCCTGCGAGAATCTGCCCGATGGCAACGCCAACAAGCCTGGCGACATCGTCAAAAGCCTGGCCGGTCTTACCATCGAGGTACTCAACACCGACGCCGAGGGACGCCTGATCCTGTGTGACGCCCTGACCTATTGCGAACGTTTCGAGCCCGAACTGGTCATTGATATTGCCACGCTCACCGGAGCCTGTGTGACGGCCCTCGGCCATCACGCCTCGGGGCTGCTGGGTAACGACCCGGGCTTGATTCAGGCTCTGCTGGCCGCCGGAGAGCGTTCCGGGGATCGCGCCTGGCAGCTGCCCTTATGGGAGGACTACCAAAGCCAGCTCGACTCGAACTTCGCGGATATCGCCAATATTGGTACTGACGCCGGTGCCATCACCGCCGCCTGCTTCCTGTCGCGTTTTACCAAGACCCTGACCTGGGCGCATCTCGACATCGCCGGAACCGCCTGGCTGGGTGGCAAAGAGAAAGGTGCCACGGGCCGGCCCGTGCCCTTACTGGTTGAGTTTCTGCTGTCCCGTTGCCAGCCGAAGGATTAACTACACGGGCATTCCAACCTGGCATGTTAACCCCATTGAACCAGTGCCAAAATTCCCGCGCTTTAGGGCGGGGAGGATGTCAAAGGCTTGGTTCCTGTTCCCCGAAATCCCTCAGCAAGTTAGGCGTAGTTTCGTGATCATACCCCCCCCCTCCGACCGGCCTTTTGAAGTGGCTCTCGCCGAGCTGGAATCCATTGTGGATTATCTGGAACGCGGTGATTTGAGTCTGGAAGATTCCCTAAAATCCTTTCAGCGGGGCGTCGAACTCACCCGGCACTGTCACGATACCCTGGAAAAGGCCGAAGCGCGCATCCGGGTATTGACCGGGGACGATCCTGAAGCCAGCCTGGAAGCCTTTCGCGATGACCGCTGAAGCCGACTTTCTAGCATTTCTGGGGGTCTGCCGCCAGCGTGTGGAAATGGCCCTGGAATCCTGGCTGCCGGGTGAGGGGATCGAGCCCATCCAGCTGCACCGTGCCATGCGCTACGCGGCCTTGGGCGGGGGCAAGCGGATCCGGCCAGTGTTGGCCTATGCTGCAGGCCGGGCCCTAGGTCTAGCCGCTGATGGTCTGGACGGCGTGGCCTGTACGCTCGAGCTGATTCACACCTATTCCCTGGTACATGACGATCTGCCGGCGATGGACAATGACGACTGGCGGCGGGGCCGCCCCACCTGTCACCGGGCCTTCGACGAGGCCACCGCCATTTTGGTGGGGGATGCCCTGCAAACGCTCGCCTTTCAGATTCTGACCAGCGATCCCTCAATCACCGCCAGCAGCGAGATTCGGCTTCGCATGGTGGAGACCCTGGCACGGGCCAGCGGTTCCCGGGGCATGGCCGGGGGGCAAGCCCTGGATTTGGCTGCCACCGGCCGGACATTGACCACCGTGGAACTCGAAAATCTGCATATCCACAAAACTGGCGCACTGATCCGCGCCAGTGTGCGTCTGGTGTGCTGGCTCGCCCAGGGTCAGGACACGGGCCGTACCGAGGCCATCGACCACTACGCCAAATGTCTCGGTCTGGCCTTTCAGATCCGCGACGACATCCTGGATGTCGAGGGCAATCCCCAACACACCGGCAAATCACAGGGTAAGGATCATGCTCAAAACAAAGCGACCTACCCGGCGCTGCTGGGCCTTGTGGAGGCGCGCCGCCGTGCCGATGTCTTGTGTGAGGACGCCTTGGCGGCTCTGGCGGATTTTAACGATGACGCGGAGCCCTTGCGAACCCTGGCACGCTACATCGTCGGACGAGACCGCTAACTCATCATTCGCCCAGTTTTACCACAAGCTCTCAGCGTTCATCGCTGGGCCAGGTACAGTAATCGCTGTCATGCCTCGGAAGCCCCTCGCATAGGCTCCGCAAGTCCTTGATTTTCCTAAGTCGCCAGACTTGTGTGTAATGGCATGCAATCAAAGGGATGGGTGATTTCTACGCGGGTCTGTTACATCCCGTTTTTGTACCGGCTCAATTGATGTTATTACTTGCTGTTGGGTTTCTCTTCGGGCAGCAAATAAAAGAAATGAGAACCCCCATATTGACATTCATGGGTGCATTCATGCTCGGACTTATTTGACCCTTTTATACGCAATGGGTTTTGCGGATTACTTTACAAAATACACCTGGCAAAGAATCGGGATACGGGTGCTAGGTTCTTGGGTGGCCGCAATTTCATTTCTGGTCTTATCGCTGTCATTAAAAAAAGCAGGCATGACGTATTGACCGGCAAGCTCTCGTGAAAAGACCATCGCCTCTAGGCAAGAGGGGTGATGCGAGGGACAATACCCTCCCCGTTAAAATCAATGTCCCTATTTCTCGCCATGGAACGCATCACCATATCCCTCGACGAACCCTTAGCCCGGGCCTTTGACAATCTGATCCACGAACGCGGTTATGCTAACCGCTCGGAAGCCGTGCGCGACATGATCCGACGTGAATTGGAAAACCGGCGTCTGGAAAAAGTCGAAGCCCCCCACTGCGTCGCCAGTCTCTCCTACGTCTACAACCACCACGAACGCCGCCTGGCCGAACGTCTCAACGATCTCCAGCACCATGCCCACGACGTCGTCATCTCTTCTATGCACGTCCATTTGGATCACGACAACTGCCTGGAAACCCTGTTTCTGCGTGGTCACACCGACGACGTTCGTACCTTCGCGGAAAAGCTCATCGCCGAGCGGGGCGTTCGCCACGGTTTTCTCAACCTGATTCCGGTGGAAACCGAGGCGACCCCGCACCATGTACATAGCAGGCCAAAAACATGATAATTATCAGAATTTTACCGTCATACCCGCGTAAATATTCGGCTAACCCATCCCCCATCTATGCCAAAGTTAGTTGTTCTCGA
>JBAXSA010000303.1:0-4032 GCA_037130945.1 Pseudomonadota bacterium
GATCGTTATAGCCACAGCAAGGAACATCTCCAAAGCATGATCTCCAGTCTGTTCGGCGGACGCATTGCCGAGGAACTGATCTTTGGCGCGGAAAAAGTCACCACGGGTGCTTCCAACGACATCAAGCGGGCGACCGATATCGCTCGGGGCATGGTGACCAAATGGGGATTGTCGGACAAACTCGGGCCCCTGGCCTATGGGGAGGATGAACAGGAGGTCTTCCTCGGCCATTCCGTCACCCAGCATAAAAACCTCTCCGATGACACCGCCCATCTCATCGATGAGGAAATCCGCGTCTTCATCAACCGCAACTACGAGCGTTCGTACCGGCTTCTGACGGAACGGCTAGAAACGCTGCATCGCATGGCCGAGGCTCTGATAAAATTCGAAACCCTGGACGCGGAGCAGATCGACGACGTCATGAACGGCCGCGAACCTCGTCCGCCCAAGGACTGGGATACCGATTCCACGCCCGGCGGGGAAGCCGAGCATGACGGGGACGATGAAGAACCTCAACCCATCGGCAGGCCAGCCCCACAGCACTGAGGCGTGGATCCGCTACCATCCATACCCGCAGCGGGCATCGACTGCGCCGGGCGGTGGCTGGATCTGTCCCGTCCGCAGGTGATGGGGATACTCAACGTCACCCCGGATTCTTTTTCGGATGGCGGTCGCTGGGTGAGCGTCGAGGCCGCCGTGTCAGAGGCCTACCGGTGGGTTTCGGCGGGTGCCGCAGTCATCGACATCGGTGGCGAATCGACCCGGCCGGGTGCCCCGCCAGTCTCCGAAGCCGAAGAATTGGCACGGGTCATCCCGGTGTTCGAGGCTCTGGGCCGAACCTTTCCCGTGCCCCTGTCCATTGACACCTCAAAACCCGGCGTGATGCGGGCCGCAGTGGCGGCGGGGGCCTCGCTGATCAACGATGTCTTCGCGCTCCGCCAGCCTGGTGCCCTGGAAGCCGCAGCGCATTGCCAGGTACCCGTGTGTCTGATGCACCTCCTGGATGAACCTGATACCCCGCAACAACGGCCGGTGTATCGCGAGGTGGTGACGGAGGTTCGGGAGTTCCTGGCAGCCCGGATCAGGGCTTGCGAAGGGGCGGGTATCCCCCGAACGCGCCTTCTGGTCGATCCCGGGATCGGTTTTGGCAAGACCTCGAACCACAATCTGGCGCTGTTGCGCCGTTTGGACGAGTTGCAGACATTGGGGCCGCCCCTGATGATCGGGGTGTCGCGCAAATCGCTGATTGGCACGGTCACCGGCCGCCCCGTCACGGAGCGCCTGGCCGGTAGTCTGGCCCTGGCGGTTCTGGCGGCTCTCAAGGGGGCGCGCCTGGTGCGGGTTCACGATGTGGCGGAAACCGTCGACGCCCTGGCCATGGTGCGGGCGGTCACCGAAGGGTTTCCCGAGCAATAGGCGATCACCATGGAACGACGTTATTTTGGTACCGATGGCATCCGTGGTCGCGTCGGCGAAGGCTGCATCACCCCGGATTTTGTTCTCAAACTCGGCTGGGCGGCGGGTTCCGTGCTGGGTCATGGGCCGGGCAGCAAGGTGCTGATCGGCAAGGATACCCGGATCTCCGGGTACCTCTTCGAGTCGGCGCTGGAGGCCGGTTTGGTGGCGGCTGGGGTGAATATTCGCCTGTTGGGGCCGATGCCCACCCCGGCGATTGCCTATCTCACCCGAACCCTGCATGCCCAGGCGGGGATTGTGATCAGCGCCTCTCACAATCCACATGAAGACAACGGCATCAAGTTTTTCTCAGAATTGGGCGAAAAACTGCCGGACGCCGTGGAACTGGCGATCGAGGCGGCCCTGGATCAGCCCCTGACGACGGTGGATTCCGCCCGGTTGGGCAAGGCCCGGCGGATCGAGGACGCCCGAGGCCGCTATATCGAATTTTGCAAGAGTACGGTGCCGGGCCGCCTGAGCCTGGCCGGTCTCAAGCTGGTATTGGACTGCGCTCACGGCGCGACTTACCACATCGCGCCACCGGTTTTTGATGAGCTGGGTGCCCAGGTGTCCGTGATCGGTGCCAGTCCCGATGGTCTCAACATCAATGCCGGGCTGGGGAGTACCCATCCTCAAGCCCTCCAGGAGGCCGTCCGCGCGGAGCGGGCGGATCTCGGTATTGCCTTCGATGGCGACGGTGACCGGGTGATCATGGTCAATGCCCGGGGCGAGATCCTGGATGGCGATGACATGCTCTACATCATTGCCCGATCCCGTCAGCGGCAAGGCGAGCTACGCGGGCCGGTAGTCGGTACCCAGATGACCAATCTCGGCCTCGAACTGGCCTTGCGGAATACCGGGATTGCCCTGGAACGGGTGCAGGTGGGTGATCGCTACATCGTTGAGCGCCTCAGGGAGCAGGATTGGACTCTGGGGGGCGAGCCTTCCGGACACATCATCTGCCGCGACCGCACCACCACCGGCGACGGCATCGTCGCCGCACTTCAGGTGCTGGCCGAGCTGGTGCGTACCGGCCAGGGACTCGACGGACTCCTGGCGGGTATGCAGCGGTGTCCCCAAGTGCTAGTCAATGTCCGCCTCGAGGCACCGCTCGATACCTCATCGCATCCAGGCATTCAGGCGGCGGTTCGGGCGGCGGAACAGGAACTGGCCGGGGCTGGCCGGGTGTTGCTCCGGCCTTCTGGCACCGAACCCTTGCTGCGGGTAATGGTGGAAGGCCGCGACCCCGATCAGGTGGAACGGCTGGCCCAGATGCTCGCCAGCCTGGTGCGCGAGGCTACCCACGAGTCTTAAAACCTTCTCTTGGGTGGTTTCAAGTTGACGATGGCCTGGATGCAGGGTTCGGACAGTTCGACACGATGGGTTTTTAGACAGGTCGCGAGCGGTTTTTTCTGGATTCCCGGACAGTAGGTCTTGATGTCCTGCTCGCAAGCCGTGAGCAGCACCTTGCGCTGGGTTCGGCGTTCTTCCCGGTAGACCTTGCAGGCGGGCGAGATCTTGTCAATCTGGTTTTTCATACAAAAGGCCAACGCCCTGAAATCATTCTTGGAGACCTCTCCACAGAGTTTTTCCACGTCCTCGGCGCAGGGGCCGGGGCGAGCCTCGGCCAGGGTCGTGAAGACACCGAGCAGAACACCGACCGCCAGGGCGTGAAGAACCGGCAAAAAAATAGCTTTTTTCATTTTCATATTAGGACTGCTTTCGATATCGCGGGACGTAACTGCCATTAAAGTCGTCGGGAGACAGCGGTCTGTGTGTTGCCTGCACGAATCCCGTCAGCCTGGAAAATACTCTTTTCACCCGTCGGACTCAAGGCACTCCGGAGCTTCGGAAAGGCGTTTTCCCTGGCAAGAAGCGGGTTTCCCGCCAACGGCCGCTCGACTCTAGTTTTTTTCCGTGGAAAGAGGACTTAGACTAAACTAGACGGACTGTCTGAAAGAAAGAAGTCACACCATCCTTCCCCCCCCAAAGGCCGCCTATGAAACCCAGCATCCTTCGCAATCTGTTTCTGACTTTCCTGGCCTTTGGCGCGGGTGCCGGAATAACCTTTCCCTACTTCGCCACATTATTTGCTGAGGCCAAACCAGGCCTGTTTGGCTGGTTTTTCCTCAGCTGCCTGGGGGCGGGTCTGACCATCGGCATTTTAAACTACCAGCTACTTAAGACCTTGCTGTTGAGCCGGTTGAATCGTATCAGCGAAATTGCCGAGGCCATTAGCCGTCAGGATATTCGCCATCGTTGTGCCATCGAGAGCGATGACATGATTGGCGAGCTGTCCAACAGCTTCAATCGCATGGTGGATAATTTTCAGGACATGATCCGGCGCATCGAATCCTGTTCCGCCTCTTTGGAGCAAACGCTTCGCCAAATGGGCCAACTCTCGGAATCCACGCAAGGGGATGCGGGGCGGCAACGCCAGGAAATCGAGCGGGTTCTCCAGGCCATGGCAGGCATGAGCCACGCCTCCAGCCAAATTGCCGCCATGACCGCCGATGCCTCTAGCGCCACCGACAAGGCCAGCGAGCAATCGCGCAAGGCGACTCAGCTGACTGCGGG
>JBAXSA010000304.1:0-4030 GCA_037130945.1 Pseudomonadota bacterium
TTTAGCAGAACAGAATATCTAAACAAAAGTCAATATCATGATATCGCTCAATATCAATGAGGCCAAGGCCCACCTGTCAAAATACCTGCGTGCAGTGGAGGCCGGGGAGACCCTGGTGTTATGTCGCCGCAACGTGCCAAAAGAATGTCTCATCACCGCGATTCTCGATCTTCAAGTGACATGAAAGTGCTGCTAACCGGGGCTAGCGGTTTTATCGGTCAACAGGTGTTGGCCAGCCTGCGCCGAAGTGGCATCGACGTGGTTACCGTTGGTCGGACATGCCCACATGATCTAGTCTCGGCGTCCTTTATCCAGGCAGACCTGCTTGACGAGTCATCTCTCGTGCCTCTGTTTGATCGGATTTTCCCGACCCATCTCATCCACTTGGCATGGGTCACGGAATACGGTGCCTACCGGACTTCGCCTATGAATTTGCAGTGGACACACGCCAGTTCGCAGCTCGTGCAGGCGTTCTGCAAAGCGGGCGGCCGCCATGTGGTGGTCGCTGGCACCTGTTTTGAGTATGACGGGTCGCATGGTTACTGCCGTGAACTCACCACGCCACTGGAGCCGGCAACGCTATATGGCATTGCCAAGGACGCAACGCGCCGGTTGGTGGCAGCCGTATGTGCTCAGCACAAAGTCTCCTGCGCGTGGGGCCGTGTCTTTCTCCTGCACGGCAAGGGCGAGGACTCGCGCCGCTTCGTGCCGTCGTTGCTTGATGCATTCAGTGGCGCTCGTTCACCCTTCGCGGTCAATCTGCCGGCGTGGCGCGATTTCCTGCATGTTAGCGATGTTGCCGAAGGTTTGGTGACGCTGCTGCGTTCCGGTGCAAACGGCGTCTATAATGTAAGTTCGGGCGAACCTGTGCAACTGCGGCAACTCGTCCGCACGTTGGCTGGATTGATTGATGTCGATCCCGCCCCCATTCTGGATATCGAATCACCGCGAGGTCGCGACGAACCGGCGTTATTCGTGGGTGAAAGCCTGCGTCTGCGGGCGCTGGGCTGGCAACCGCGTCACTCGCTGGCCGAAGGTCTCGCACTGACAGTTGCTTCACGGCATGGCCAGCCACCACCCTCAAGCATTTGAACAGAGATTAACCGCCATGAAAGCCCAACTCAAACCCCGCATCAACCTGGAAGGGCGCACGCCGTTGCAAGATGTGATTCCCCTGGAGACGCCCTTCGTGGTGTTCGTGGATCCGGCCAGTGCCTGCAACTTTCTCTGCCCATTCTGCCCAACTGGCCACCGCGACATGATTGATGAGACCGGTCGCTATCAAGGCGTAATGAAGCTCGGGCTGTTCCATAAAATCGTCGACGACATCGGCCAGTTTAGCCACCCCATTAAGGTGCTGCGCATGTATAAGGACGGCGAACCCTTTTTGAATAAAAACCTGGCGGCGATGGTGCGCTATGCGAAGGCGAGTGGTCGCATCGAGTACATTGATACTACGACGAATGGCTCTCTGATGACGCCAACTCGCCTCGGCCCGTTGCTCGAAGCTGGGCTGGACAAGATCAATATCTCGGTCGACGGTATGAACCGCAGTCAGTATTTGCAATTCACCGGGTTCGACTTCGATTTTGCCGAATTCGTGGATAACGTGAAGTGGCTATACGCGAACAAGGGCAACTGCGAGGTGGTTGTGAAGATTCCCGGTGAGCTGATCACTGAAGCACAGCGCCAGGAATTTCTGGATACCTTCGGCGATCACTGTGACCGCATCTTCATCGAGAATTTCGCTCCCTGCTGGCCAGAGTTTGATGTTGAAGCGCACACCGGCGTTAAAATCACCACAGGCATTTACCAGCAGCCGCCGACACCGACCGACACCTGTCCGTATATCTTCTACTCGATTTCAGTCAACGCGGACGGGCTAGTGAGTTCGTGCTTTCTGGACTGGGGGCGCAAGCTGATCGTAGGCGATGCGCGAAAGGATAGTCTCAAGGATATTTGGCACTCGGACGCACTCAACGCGCTACGCCGTCAGCACCTCGAAGGCAAGCGCCGCCAGAATCCGGTATGTAGTCGATGCGGACAACTGACGCACTGCCTGCCGGACAACATCGACGCATACCGGCAACAGATACTGCCCAGCTTCACCTCTTACGCGCAGATTCCCGACACAGTGGCCGTACCTGGCATGCAGGCGGGAAAATCAATTCCGTTGGTCGCCGCATGATGCAAGTGCTACACCTCACGCCCCACTTGGGCGGTGGCGTGGGCAAGGCGCTGTCGAGCCTGGTTTACCAGCACCGACAGTCGGGTGCCGAGATACGGCATGTTTTCGCCTGCCTAGAGATACCGGAAAAAGGACAATTCCTGGAGCGGATTGTCGCGGACGGTGGCGAGGTCGTCATGACGCCGGATGGACGCCAACTTGATGAACTGATTTCCGTCGCCGACATCGTTCAACTCGAATGGTGGAACCACCCGGCGACGCTGGCCTGTCTTTGCGGTCTGACACCGCAGCCGCTGCGACTACTGGTCTGGTGTCATGTTTCGGGACTGTATAACCCAATCATTCCGCCGCAGCTCATGGAGTCGTCGCACCGATTTCTGTTTACCTCCCCCTGTTCGTTCGAGGCCAGGGAGGTTTTGCCGCTGGTCGGCCGCATGGCAAATCGTTTGGCGGTAGTGTCGAGCGGTGGGGGTTTTGGCGATTTCACCGAGCCCAATCTTGATGAAAGTGAGCCACTCTCCGTCGGTTACCTGGGCAGCCTCAATTTTTCAAAGCTGCATCCAGAGTTCGTCGATTATCTGGCCGCCGTCAATCTTCCCAACTTCAGAGTAAGACTGATCGGCGACCTGCTCAATCGTGATATTCTTGAGCAGCAAAGTACACGCGCCGGGCGTCCGGATCTCCTTGAGTTCCGTGGCTATACGCAGGATGTGGCAGCCGAGTTGCGTCATGTCAATGTCTTGGCCTATCTACTCAATCCGCGTCATTACGGCACGGCCGAGAACGCCTTGCTTGAGGCCATGTCAATGGGCATTGTTCCCATCGTTCTGGACAATGCCGCTGAGCGAAATATTGTCGAGCATCTGTGTACGGGACTTGTTGTGCGTTCGCCGCGTGAGTTTTCTGAGGCTGTGACATGGCTGGAAAACAATCCACGAAAACGGGTGGAAATTGGTCGCCAGGCGGCGGACACTCTTGACCCGCAGATCACCGACGTGGTTTGAACTACCCAGCAAGTCACAAATCAAGCCGTGGCGCAGACCGCCGCTGGCCATGATCATGCGTTTGATGCCCAGTAGTTTGAAGACCGCACGGATAACGCTTACACCACCGCCGATGATGGCCTTGCGGTCTTCACGCATGCCTGGCATACGCAACCGGTCCACGCTCTGGGTTGCAATCAGCTTTTCCAGCAGCCAGTCCAACCCCTTCTGGGTAATGCTGCCGGCGGGCCAGTCGGCGGCTATCAGCACATCGCTGATGGCACCGACCGTACCGGCTGAGCCGTAAGCGGTGTCCCAGTGGTCCGGGTGATACGCATCAAACGCCTCGTCCATGACCGCGGTTGCCGCTATTTCGGCGATCTCAAAGGCCTTCTTGGTGAACTGACCCTCCGCAAAGAACCGCTTGGACCAAGCAATGCTGCCCACCCGGTACGACTCCATTACCGTGGGGACAACGTCGTGCCCCAGGATGAGTTCGGTGGACCTCCCGCCAATGTCGATTACCAATCTGCGCTCATTGCTGACCGGCAACATGTGGGCCACACCCTGGTATATCAGTCGGGCTTCTTCGCGACCCGAGATGACGTTGATAGGAAATCCCAGTACTTTGCTCGCGCGCAGCAGGAATTCGTCCCGGTTGCGGGCTTCGCGCAAGGTTTGGGTGGCCACGGCACGCACTTCCGATGGTTTGAAGCCCGCCAGTCGTTCGCCAAAGCGCGCCAGACAGTCCCAGCCGTCTTGCATGGCCGCGGGCGACAGGTTGCGCTCGGCATCGAGTCCGCCTCCCTGCCGTACGGTCTCCTTGAGGTACTCGGTACGCCGGAATTCGCCCTGCTCC
>JBAXSA010000305.1:0-4016 GCA_037130945.1 Pseudomonadota bacterium
CGCCGTTGGTGACTTGGTTGAACCTACCGGGGTACTGCTGTCGGTGCAGTTGGGGCCCGGATTGCTCGGTAACGTCTATGACGGGCTCCAGAATCCGCTCAAGCTAGTGGCGGATCAGCATGGCTTTTTCCTCCCCCGTGGCGTGGAGGTCGAGGGTATCAATTCCCAACGGCTCTGGTCTTTTACGGCGGTTGCCCGGGTCGGTGATCGGGTGCGTGCCGGATATACCCTCGGCACCGTCCCTGAGGGCCGGTATGTGCATAAAATCATGGTACCGTTCGACCTGCGCGGTGAGGTCGAGGTGGTATGGATCCAAGAGGGTAACTACAGCGTTCGCACCCCGATTGCGCGGATCCGTGATGCCCAAGGACGGGAGCGCGAGGTCACTATGACCCAGGTATGGCCGGTTCGCCGATCCATCCCCGAACGCATGATTCGTGACCAGATTTGCCGCCGTGAGTACCCCAACAAACCCCTCGTTACCACACTGCGGCTGATTGACACCTTCTTCCCCATCGCGCTCGGCGGCACCGCCTGTATCCCCGGCCCCTTCGGGGCGGGCAAGACGGTCTTGCAGAACCTCATCTCCCGCTTCTCGTCCGTGGATATCGTGATCGTCGTGGCGTGCGGCGAACGGGCAGGCGAGGTGGTCGAAACCATCGTCGAGTTCCCCGAGCTGTCCGACCCCAAAACCGGCGGTCCCCTCATGGATCGCACTATCATTATCTGCAACACCTCGTCGATGCCGGTCGCGGCGCGTGAGTCCTCGCTCTACACCGGATTGACCCTGGGCGAATACTACCGGCAGATGGGCTATGACGTTTTGCTCATCGCTGATTCGACCTCGCGGTGGGCCCAAGCCATGCGCGAAACCTCCGGGCGCATGGAGGAAATCCCTGGTGAGGAGGCCTTCCCCGCCTATCTCGACTCGGCCATTCGGGCGGTCTATGAACGAGCGGGCGTGGTCAGCACTCCGGGGGGGGCCACAGGCAGCCTCACGATGATCGGGACGGTATCGCCGGCCGGCGGCAACTTTGAGGAGCCGGTCACCCAATCCACCCTCCGCGTCGTCAAGACTTTCCTGGGCCTCAGCTACGAGCGGGCCTACAAGCGTTTTTATCCGGCCGTCGACCCCCTGATTAGCTGGTCGCGTTATCACGGGCAACTGGCCGAGTGGTTCGAGCGCAACCTGGATCCAGGCTGGCCAGGCCGAGTCGATGAGATGCATCAGTTGCTCCGCCGGGGCGATGGTATTGCCCAGATGATGCAGGTCACCGGCGAGGAGGGCATTACCCTGGACGACTTTGTAGCACTTCAGAAGGCCGTCTTGGTGGATATGGTCTATCTCCAGCAGGATGCCTTCGATGCCGTGGATACCTCGACCCGTTTGGAGCGGCAGCAATTGCTTTTTGCCATCCTCTACGGAATCGCCAAACGCACCTTCGAGTTTGGATCGAAGGCCGAGGCCCGTTCGTTTTTTACACTGCTCACCGGCAAGATCAAGAATCTGAACTACACCGCCGAGAATACGCCGATGTTTGCCACCCTGCAGGGAGAGGTCAAACAAATGGCGGGTCTTGAGGGGTGACGGACAAACATCGGCCCTGGATCGAGTCTATCTCTCAATCTACCGAGTATCCCCATGGAAAATTATGACCTCATCCCTGGCTGGATCGGGGTGTTTGCCCCGGTTGTCCTTTCGGCTATCGGAAGCTCCATCGGTTGTACCATTGCTGGGCGAGCGGCCCTCAAGGCGATGCTTGAGCAAAACACCGGCTACGGCAAGTTCGTCGGTCTTTCGGCCCTGCCTTCGTCCGTGAATATCTATGGGATTGTGGTCATGTTTACCCTCAGCAGCCAACTGTTTGGGCAGAATCACACCATGAATGCCGCCAGTGTGCCGGGGGTATTTGGTATCGGCGTTTTGGCCGGAACCGCCCATTTGCTGTGTTCGATCTTCCAGGGAAGATGCTGTGCCGCAGCTATTCGTGTCACAAAGAACAAGCCAGATATGCTGGGACTGTCGGTCACACCCATTGCTATTGTCGAAGGTTTTTCCGTGTTCACTCTGATTTTCGCCCTGATGCTCGGCGGATTTGTTCTGCGGGGTTGATCCACTCGGAAAAAGATTCTCCGTGAGCGCTCCTGTGTCATTACCTACTCATCAGATGCTTGATATTGTTTCCGTGACGGTCTACCTGGGGGGCGTTCTATTTCTGATGGCCTTCATGCTGGGTGTGCCCGTGTGGTTGGGTGGCCGCAACCGGGGACGCGCCAAGACTGAGCCATTTGAATCCGGCATCGTGGCCGTGGGCAGTGCCCGGCTGCGCTTGTCTGTCAAGTTCTACCTGGTGGTGATGTTTTTTGTGATCTTTGATGTTGAGGCGCTGTTTCTTTACGCTTGGGCCATCGCCATCCGGGAGGCCGGTTGGCCGGGTTTTTGGACGGCACTGGTATTCGTGGCCGAGTTGTTGGCAGGCCTCTGGTACCTGGTACAAGTGGGTGCGCTAGATTGGTCACCGGCACAAATACGGCACCGTCGTGGCCAGTCCGGGCAGGGATCCGCGAGTCCAAAAAGGTAACCCATGAATTATGCCGTGACGCGCGTCAAGCCGGGGCTACTAGAAAATCCTTCTCTGGAGGAAGGCCGGCCCGGTCATGGCGATAACGACCCGATTCACCCCGATCTCTTCCTGGGGAAACTGGAATCGACCCTCCACCAGATGATCAACTGGGGTCGCAAAAATTCGCTCTGGCCGTACAATTTTGGTCTGTCCTGCTGCTATGTCGAGATGGCAACGGCTTTCACCACACCGCATGATTTGGCGCGTTTTGGATCCGAAGTGATTCGTGCGTCACCCCGTCAGGCCGATTTGATGGTGATTTCGGGTACCTGTTTTATCAAAATGGCACCGGTCATCCAGCGCCTCTATGAGCAGATGCTGGAACCCAAATGGGTCATCTCCATGGGTTCCTGCTCCAACTCCGGAGGGATGTACGACATCTATTCCGTAGTGCAGGGTGTCGACAAGTTTTTGCCCGTGGATGTCTATATCCCGGGCTGCCCCCCCCGGCCAGAGGCGTTTCTTCAGGGCTTGATGTTGCTACAGGAGGCCATCAGCCAGGAACGACGGCCCCTGTCCTGGGTGGTGGGCGATCAGAGTGTTTATCGCGCCGACATGCCAGCCCAGCGTGACCTGAAAAACGCTGCTCGCATGGCGATCAAGACACTACGCACACCCGGCCAAGTGTGAATAGAAACAGGCAATGACGGACGTTCAGCAAGAAGACGATACCGGGCACGACATCGTACGCGAGCTGTCCGCGCGATTTGGTGCAGAGATCTTGTGGTTCCAGGTGACGCTGGACAGCCTGCCCACCCTCTGGGTACCACGAGAGCGATTGATAGAAGTCCTGCGTTTTTTGCTGACGATACCCTGTCCCTACAGGATGTTGTATGACTTATCAGCCCTGGACGAGCGTCTGCGTACCCATCGCGAGGGTCTGCCACCGGCAGACTTCACGGTGTTCTACCACCTGCTCTCGATTGAGCGAAATGCCGATATTCGCGTCAAGGTCGCGCTGACCGAAGATCAACTGGTGATGCCTTCGGTGACCCGCCTATGGCCGAATGCCAATTGGTACGAGCGCGAGGTCTGGGATCTGTTCGGCATCCATTTCGAGGGCCATCCCTATCTGGTGCGCATTCTGTTGCCACCTACCTGGACGGGTCATCCCCTGCGCAAGGATTACCCGGCGCGGGCCACCGAGTTCGATCCGTTTACACTGGATGCGGCCCGGCAGGATCTGGAACAGGAGGCGTTGCGTTTCAAACCCGAGGCGTGGGGCATGCAACGCGGTACCGAGACCGGGGATTTCATGTTTCTCAACCTCGGCCCGAACCATCCCTCCGCGCACGGTGCCTTTCGCATTGTGTTACAGCTGGATGGCGAGGAAATCGTCGACTGCGTCCCGGACATTGGCTATCACCATCGCGGTGCCGAAAAGATGGCCGA
>JBAXSA010000306.1:0-4013 GCA_037130945.1 Pseudomonadota bacterium
AACCAGCGGTTTTCGCGCGTGACCGAACCGAATCGCAAGCAGCTCGAAGCGGTGATGGTGCGCCGTCTCAAGAGTGATCCCGGTTTTGCCCTCAACCACCTGGGTATTCGCCGTTTTCCACCACGCATCCTGGAGCCGATCGAGGTTCCCTACACCGATGAGGAGCGGGCGGTTCATGCCGCCCTGAAGCAGTACACCCGGCAGCGCCTGGAGCGGGCGAGTGGGGCTGCGGAGCGGTTTGCCACGGAGTTTGTGTTGAAGACGCTCAAGAAGCGGCTTTTTTCCTGCCCCGCTGCCTTCCTGACCACGCTGGAAAAACACGAGCTATCACTGCAATCGGCTAGGAAACCTGCCGCCAGGCCGACCTATCAAACGCTTCAGACCGAGCTGGATCGAATGGATGAAGACTATGCCGATGATGACGATTATGACGAGGCCACCTTTGACACCCTGGACACGGCCACCCGTCTATTCGCCGAACTGACCGGGGACGAAGCCTCGCTACTCCGGCAAATGAAAGACTGGGCCAGGCGTGCCAAGGGTCAGCGGGATTCCAAGGTCAGGCAACTAATCCAATGGCTCAAAGAGCACATTAAACCGGGAGGCCAGTGGTCTCGCGAGCGGGTCATCCTATTCACCGAGTACCGGGCCACCCAAAACTGGCTCCAGGAGGTCTTGGCCACGGAAGGTTTCACGGAGGGCGGCCGCCTGCTGACGATGTTCGGCGGCATGGACCCGCAGAAGCGCGAGGAGGTCAAGGCCGCGTTTCAGACCGCGCCGGAGATTAGCCCGGTGCGCATTCTGCTGGCCACCGATGCCGCTTCCGAGGGTCTGGATTTTCAGAATTTCTGTTCGCGTCTCATTCACTACGAAATTCCCTGGAACCCCAACCGCATGGAGCAGCGCAACGGGCGCGTGGATCGTCACGGCCAAAAGGCCGACAAGGTTCTCGTCTATCACTTCGTGGCCAAGGGCTACCGGGATCGGGCCAACCGCAATTTCACGGGGCATGCCAGCGAGATGGAGGCAGACCTGGAATTTCTGATGCGGGTGGCGCTCAAGATCGAGACGATCCGTGAAGACTTGGGCAAGGTCGGCACCGTGATTGCTGAGCAGGTGGAAGAGGCCATGATGGGACGGCGCACCACCCTGGATACCGGAAAGGCCGAAAGCGAAGCCGGGCCAATCCGCAAGCTCTTCAAGTTCGAGCGGGACTTGCAAAAGCAGATTCAGGCCCTGATGACCCAATACCATGAGACTCGAAAAGAACTGCGTCTCTCGCCGGAGAACATTGCCCAGGTGGTTGCGGTCGGGCTGTCGCTGGCGGGTCAGCCCGCCCTCATCCCGGCCAAGACCCAGAACGACGGAAAACCCTGTTTCCGGCTGCCACCCCTCAAGGGTAGTTGGGCCGCCTGCGCGGAAGGTCTGGAACATCCCCACACCAAGGACATCCGCCCCATCACCTTCGATGAGTCGATTTCCAGGGGGCGGGATGATGTGGTGCTCGCGCATCTCAACCACCGTCTGCCCCAGATGTGTTTACGGCTGTTGCGGGCGGAGGTCTGGGCGGAAAAGGGACGATCCAAACTTCAGCGCGTGACGGCACGGGTTGTGCCAAATAACAGCCTCGATGTTCCGGCGGTTATCGCCCATGCCCGGCTCGTGGTGATTGGCGGGGATAGCCACCGGTTGCATGAAGAGCTGATCGCGGCGGGGGGATTTATCCGGGAGGCCCGCTGGGGTGGCCGGCTCAATGTCGGTCAGACCGAATCGGCCCTGGCTGGTGCCACGATTCTGGAGCCCTCGAACCGGGTACAAGCGAAGTTGCTCGCACTCTATCCCACCCTGACTCCATCCCTGGCATCTGCTCTGGAAACCCGGCTCAAGGATCGGGTGGATGGTCTTCAGAAGCGATTGGCGGAACGGGCCGAGAAAGAGGCCAGGGACATCGAGTCGATTCTGACCGAGCTGAAAAAAGCCATCGAGGCGGAACTCGACGAACCGGAATACATCCAAACCTCACTGTTCGACGACCCCGAGCGGGAACGCTTCGAGCGTAACAAGGACGCCATGCGGGCCAGGATCCGGGAGATTCCCGACGAGATTACGCGGGAGACAGCGGCGATCCGTTCCCGCTTTGCCCACCCCCAGGCCCGGCTATTTCCGGTCGCGGTGACGTTTCTGGTTCCGAGAAATCTGGCTGAGGTGTAAATCATGTCCATGGCGCGTCATCATGCCGAATGGCTGTCGCTGGTGCCAGTGTCTCGCCCGTTTTTGAGCCTCCCTGTGTTGATGGGGGCGTTCCCGCAAGGGCTGGACGCCCCCGATCCTGAACAGACCCGGCTCTTGCGGCAAGCCTACGCCACCTGGCAAGACGCGCTGGAGAAACGCCAGGCCGACGCGCTGTCGCACCGCTCCTGGATTCGGTTTGTCCTCACCCAAACCCTCGACCTCGATGAGCGGGTCTTGGCCGAGGGCCAAATCATCCCGCAAACGCTGCAAGTCGAAGTCCCCGAACACCACGAGTGGTTGCGGCCCAGTCTCGTTGTGATCGACCCGGCCACGAAAAAGCCCCGGCTGCTCGTGCAGACCTATCCCCGGTCGCAGGAACTCACCCGCTACGTCGCCAATGCACCGTGGAAGGCTTCCCCCGACACGCGCATGACCGAGTTGCTCCACGCCACCGGGGTGCGGATCGGCCTGGTCACCAATGGCGAACACTGGATGCTGGTGGATCGGGGCGAAACCACTGGATACGCCTCCTGGTACGCCGCCCTGTGGCTGGAAGAGCCGATCACCTTGCGGGCCTTTCGCAGCCTGCTGTCGGCCAGCCGGTTTTTTAACGTCCCCGATGACCAAACGCTCGAAACCCTGCTCGCCAAGAGCGCCTCGAATCAGCAGGAAGTCACCGAGCAGTTGGGGTATCAGGTACGGCGGGCGGTTGAAGTGTTGATTCACTCGCTCGACCGGGCCGATCAGGATTTTGGCCGGGCATTGCTCGCCGGGGTTCGGGAAGAGATGCTCTACGAAGCCGCCCTGACGGTGATGATGCGGCTGGTGTTTTTATTCTGCGCCGAGGAGCGGGAACTCATCCCCAGCAAGCCCTTCCCGGTGTACGAGCAGAATTACTCCGTCGCCACCATCGGCAAGCAACTACGGGAGCTGGCCGACCAACACGGCGAGGAACTCCTCGAACGCCGGTATGACGCCTGGCCCCGGCTGCTGGCAGCCTTCCGGGCGGTGTATGGCGGGCTGAGTCACAATGACGTTCACATCCCGGCCTATGGTGGGAATCTCTTCAATCCTGACCGTTTTCCCTTCCTCGAAGGCCGCCCGCTGGGAACCGCATGGCGAGACACCGAAGCCAACCCGCTGCCGGTCAACAATCGTACTGTGCTGCACCTGCTCGAAGCCTTGCAATTACTGCAAATCAGGGTGCCGGGTGGTGGGCCTGCGGAAGCCCGGCGGCTCAGTTTCCGGGCGCTCGACATCGAACAGATCGGCCATGTTTACGAGGGCTTGCTGGATCACACCGCCAAACGTGCTAGCGAGCCGTTTCTCGGTTTGGTTGGGACTCGCAACAAGGAGCCGGAAATCCCGCTGGCCGAGTTGGAAAAGGTTTTGGCCAAGGGGGAGGATGAGTTCCTCAAGTTCCTGAAAGAGGCAGCGGGCCGGTCGGAAAACGCCATCAGGAGATCCCTCAAGGCCGAGATTGACGATCAACTGTCCATCCGCTTTCGCACCGCTTGCCAAGGTGATGATGCCCTGTGGAAGCGGGTACAACCCTTCGCCGGGCTGGTGCGGCTGGATAGCTTCGGTTACCCGCTGGTGATTCCCAAGGGCAGCGTTTTTGTCACGGCGGGCACCGACCGGCGTTCCAGTGGCACCCACTACACGCCTCGCAGCTTGACCGAGCCCATCGTGCAATACACGCTGGAGCCGCTAGTTTAACGTCAGTTATTCCTTAATAATCAATAACATATGATATATGCCATAATATTAGTAAGTGTTTA
>JBAXSA010000307.1:0-4003 GCA_037130945.1 Pseudomonadota bacterium
ATTTTTTAAGGAACATCCCAAGCCCTGATCATTCGTCCTTCGCCCGAGTTTTAAACCATGCAAACCATGCACACCCCGCCGAGATAACCCATGCGACTTTCCCTGCGCTTCATCCTCCCGCTTCTCGTCGTCCTCACCCTCATCGCCTATGCCGTTGTCCCCCTGGCTGACCGGTTGACCCTTGGCTGGTTCATCAATGATCTGGATATTCGTTCGAGTCTGATCGCCAACACGATTCAGGAACCCCTCCAGGAGCATCTGGCCGGAGGACAAAAATTCATGACCGCAAAATACTTTGAGCGGATCATCAAGGACGAGCGCCTGTTCGCGATTGCCCTCTGTGAGTCGGCCACCAGCACGCCCATCGCCACCAAGACCTTTCCCAAGGATTTGAGCTGCGACGAAACCAAGCAGCTTGCCACGCTGTCAAATCACTTGTTGCCTACGGAAAAGGGTCTGCTTCACGTCTCCGTCAAGCCCCTGGCGACCATCGACGGAAAATCCACGGGAAACTTGGTGCTGATTCATGACATGAGTTTTGTCCAGCGGCGTAGCGAGCAAACTCAACGGTATGTCTTTTACCTGTTTGCCGCCATGGCCCTGGTGGTTTCCCTAGTGACCGTCGTGATTGCCCAGTTGTCCTGGCGTGGCTGGGTCCAGGGCATTCGGGGCATCCTGCGTGGAGAAGGGCTGTTGCGGCCTGCCGGCAAGATCCATGTCCCAGAACTTCAACCGATTGCCCATGACATCCGGTCGCTGATCAACGACCTCCAGGCGGAATGCCGCATTCGTGACGCGAACCAGATCTCCTGGTCCCCGGAAAGCCTGCGTACCATTTTGCGAGAGGATCTGAAGGACGAGGATGTCTTGGTGGTTTCCAATCGTGAACCTTACATCCATGTGCATCGCGGCGATCATATCGAGATTCAGCGTCCGGCCAGCGGCCTAGTGACCGCCATGGAGCCCATCATGCGGGCCTGCTCGGGTACCTGGATCGCTCACGGCAGCGGTTCCGCCGACCGGGAGACCGTGGACAGCCATTGCCGGGTCGCGGTTCCGCCAGGGAATCCCGCCTATCAGATTCGACGGGTCTGGCTCACCAAAGCGGAAGAATCCGGCTATTACTACGGCCTGGCCAACGAGGGGTTGTGGCCCCTGTGCCATATTGCCGATGTCCGCCCCATTTTCCGTCCCGGCGATTGGGAACAGTATGTGGCGGTGAATCGCAAGTTTGCACAGGCCGTGGTGGAAGAGGCGAAGACCCTAGCACCCGTTGTCCTGGTGCAGGATTATCACTTTGCCCTGTTGCCGCGCATGATCCGGGAACGACTCCCCAATGCGATCATCATCACCTTCTGGCATATTCCCTGGCCAAACCCCGAATCCTTTAGTATCTGTCCCTGGCGCATGGAAATCCTGGATGGTCTGCTGGGCAGCAGCATTTTGGGCTTTCATACACGTTTCCATGTCAATAACTTCGTAGACACCGTGGATCGCCTTCTGGAATCTCGGGTGGATCGGGAGACGATGACGATTTCCTATGGCAAGCAGCTTACGGCCGTCAAACGCTATCCCATTTCCATCGACTGGCCTCCCTCGCCGGAATTGCTGGCAAAATCCGTAGAGACTTGTCGCGCCGAAACCGAGGCTCGGCATCAGTTTCCTCATGGCCATGCCATCGGGGTGGGCGTGGAACGCTTGGATTACACCAAGGGCATCCCCGAACGCCTGCTGGCCGTGGAGAGATTGCTCGAACTGGAGCCACAGTGGATTGGCCGGTTCACCTTTATCCAGATCGCGGCCCCCAGCCGTTCCAGCATAGACAGCTACCAGGCCTTTGATGCCCAAGTGCGCGCCTTGGCGGATCGGATCAATCAACGCTTTGGTCAGAATGGTTATGAGCCAATTCGTCTGCTGATCGAACACCATGATTCCAAACAGGTGTACGAATATTACCGGGCAGCGAACCTGTGTTTTGTCAGCAGTCTTCATGACGGCATGAACCTGGTCGCCAAGGAATTCCTTGCCGCCCGGGATGATGAGAAGGGTGTGCTGATTCTGAGCCAATTCACCGGGGCATCACGCGAATTGATCGAATCCCTGGTGGTCAACCCCTATGATGTGGATCAGTGCGCAATTGCCCTCCATGTGGCCCTGACCATGCCAGAGATGGAACAGCGCAACCGCATGCGCATCATGCGCAGCCTGGTCTCCGAGTTCAATATCTACCGCTGGGCCGGGCGCATGCTGCTGGACGCGGCAGCCATGAAACAGCGCGGACGCATCTCGAAACTAACGGGTTCATCCGAAAAAAATTAGGCGCCCACATGGATAATAGGCCTGAAGGCATGCTCGGCCAGATCGTCCCGATTCTGGAACCAGATAGCGCCCTGTTCCTGGATGTGGATGGCACCCTCTTGCCCATCGTCGATACGCCATCCGAGGCCCAGCCGGATATGGCGCAAATCGTATTGCTACAAGCCCTCCACCAGACCCTGAACGGCGCATTGGCGTTGGTGAGCGGCCGTCCCTTGGCGGATATTGACCGACTGTATCAGCCGCTGTGTTTGCCCGCCACCGGTCAACATGGTGCCGAGATTCGGGATGGTGCCGGGTTACGTCTCGATCAGGAACGTCCGGCGGACAATCCTCTTGCCCCCATCAGGAAGGCCGTACTGGATCGTTTTGGGGATGTCCCTGGCGTATTGATCGAGGACAAGGGGGCGTGCTTGGCCGTTCACTACCGTCTTGCTCCCGACCAGCAAGAGGTGATCGAAGCCACCCTCGGACGTCTTCTATCCGTTGGAAACCACGGGCTGGTCATGCAGGCCGGCAAGATGGTCTATGAACTCAAGCCCGCCGGTGTCGACAAGGGCCAAGCCATCCAGACATTCATGTGCACCACACCGTTTTCGGGTAAAAAACCGGTTTTTGTTGGCGACGATGTGACCGATGAGGACGGGTTTGTGGTAGTGAACCAGCTCGGGGGCGATGCGATCAAAGTCGGCACTGGCCCCAGTCAGGCCAGATACCGCCTGGCGGATGCCCAAGGCGTGCGGATCTGGTTGCAACTATGTCTGACACATCTTCAGTGACGTTCTGGCATACACCAGATCGAACTCGAAATGCAAAACTGTCCTTGCGCCAAATCAAGAACGCACTAAAAGCATCCCAAGGTCATTACGTCATTCTTTACGAGATTTCCCCTTATCATTGTGGATCATGTATCGCTCGTGCTTGATTTTATTGGTGTAATGACGCGGTTTTGACATTCGCTCGGTAGCGGCCTTGTACCACTTCTCCGCCTGAACCAGATCTGTGGTAACACCCTCGCCTCGCTCGTACATCTGACCAAGCATCAACATGGCCTTGGTGTTGCCACTCTTTGCCGCTGGTTGCCATTCTGCAAGAGCCTGGGAATAGTTTTTTTGCCGGTAGGCAGTTAGTCCCGCTTTGAAGTCTGCCATTGCCCATCCAGCAAGACTGAGCAGCAGGAGTCCTCCGAAAATGCGTCCTCTTACCATTGTAATTGCCTCTTAATAAACCTGGAAAACCTTGAAAAATCCATACAGAATCCGGGTCAAAAGCGCAACCCATCACTTGGGCATTGGTCGCATTGCCGGCCCCGTACACTTCGTGCGGTCAGACCTGCTGATCCCCACTGTCTGGATTATACTCGATGTTCCAGTTTTTCCTAACGGCCCCGCACTTCGATACCAGATCGATGAGGTGTGGCTGCCCTGTTGATACGACCCATGTTCCGAGGGCAACCGATGACATTTCTCGCAAGTGATACCAAGTGGTATACTGGTTTTCTGCAATCATGACAACAGGATGGACAGAATGACAGATAAAGGTAATCAGCGTTTCTTTGCTATCCTATTATTTTCCCTGATTAGCAATCTTGTTTTTATATCAGAACTTTCAGCACAGGAAGCTAAAACAGATCCTGATTCCATCAGTTCACCAATCAATAATCTGCGGGAACTTGCCATAAGGCCTG
>JBAXSA010000308.1:0-3985 GCA_037130945.1 Pseudomonadota bacterium
CGTTCCAGATGCCCCAATGAGGATGCACAATTACTGGCAGCCTGAGTACCTCTCTTTGCGCGACTTTACGCTGGTGGCCGGGTTCGACATACCAATGGCTCTTGCTTGACGCAGTTTCATTCAGGGGATACCATCCCGGCTCGAATGGCTCTATCCCGAATGGGGTGGGGTGTCTATTCGGAATTCCTATGTCTAGTAAAAAATGGAGCTATAGCGTGATGTCCCATAAAGTTTTATCGGTGGCAATGATCGCGTCACTGTCCCTGTTTTTGCAGGTATCCTTCGCGGCAGACGAATGCAGCGCGGACAAAGATTGCAAAGATGGCAAGGTGTGTGTTCTGGCCCTGACGCCGCATGTCTGTAAGGCACCACAGGCAGCGGGCGCGACCTGCAAGCGGGATGTGGTGTGCGCTTCCAAAAAGTGCGACATTCCCGCCGGCAAGGACGCGGGCACCTGTAAATAATACGAAAATACCCGGATTATGGTAAACGCCCGTTGCCGGTTCGGCACGGGCGTTTTAATGAGAATTGATTTCAAACATTTCAAACCGGTAGGCCCGGACAGGATTCGAGTGCCAAATAGGTCGAATCCAGGGAAAGATCATTTATCCTTGATCTATATCAATGTAGAGCATCGCGAATCTGTGCGAGAATTCTGGCGGGAATTTTATTAGCAATCAATATCTTTAGGCACTCACGCCGGGTGCGAGGAGTTGGGTGCTTTGATGATAATCCCGGTCGGATCCTTGATTTTTCCTCAGGCGTTAGGAGGCTCAATGCGCCATTCCAACGACTTCTCGCCATCGCGTCGACGCTTTCTCAAGATGGCTAGCGCGGCAGGCTTCGGAGCAGTGGTCAGCTCGAACGAGCTGTTAGCCCAATATCATCAGCTTGCACCGGTTTCCGTGCAAAATCCCTTGGCCAGCTATCCCAACCGGGATTGGGAACGGGCCTATCGGGACATCTTCCGGTGCGACAAGAGTTTTGTCTTTCTGTGTTGTCCCAACGACACCCACAATTGCCTGCTCAATGCTTTTGTCAAGAACAATGTGGTCGTGCGCATCGAGCCCACCTATGGCTACAGCAAGGCTACCGATCTTTACGGCAACAAGGCCTCGTCGCGGTGGGATCCGCGGTGCTGTCAGAAAGGCTTGGTGCTGGCGCGGCGTTTTTATGGCGACCGGCGCGTCAACGGTGCCTTCCTGCGCAAGGGTTTTAAGGACTGGGTGGATCAGGGGTTCCCGCGCGACCCGAAGACCGGTGCCGCGCCCCCCGAACTCATGCGGCGTGGCTGGGACGGTTGGATCAAGGTGCCTCATGAAGAGGCCTTCGCCTATCATGCCAAGACCCTGGCCAACATCGCCAAGACCTATTCCGGCGACACCGGCAAGCAGTACCTGCTGGCCCAGGGCTACGATCCGGATATGGTGGCGCAAGTCGGCGGGGCTGGCACACGGGTGATGAAGTTCCGCGGCGGCATGGCCAAACAAGGAGCGGTACGCATCTTCGGTGCCTTCCGCATGGGCAATTCCATGGCCCTGCTGGACGCTCATGTCCGGGGTGTGAGTCCGGACGACGCCAAGGGCACCGGCACTTGGGATTCCTACTCCTTCCATACCGACTTGCCGCCAGGCCATCCCATGGTCACCGGCGACCAGACCAACGATTTCGAGTTGTTCGATACCGAGAACGCCAATCTCATCGTGGCCTGGGGTATGAACTGGATCACCACCAAGATGCCCGATAGCCACTGGCTGACCGAGGCGCGCCTGAAAGGCACCAAGACCGTGGCCGTCACGGTGGAATATTCGGCCACGGCCTCCAAGTGCGACGACGTGATCGTCATTCGTCCCGGTACCGATCCGGCCTTTGCCTTGGGGTTGGCCCAGGTGATCATCGCCGAGAAGCTTTTTGATGCCGATTTCGTCAAGCGTTTCACCGACCTGCCGAGCCTGGTGCGCATGGATACCCTGGAGCGGCTCAAGGCCTCCGACCTCTTTCCCCATCACCAGAATGCCGACCTCAAGAACTGGACTCATGTGATCCCAGAGGGGGGGCATGCCGAGCCGACATTGATGCAAAACGGAATACAGGTGCCTGCCAAACTGGCCGGTGAACTGGGCGATTTTGTGATGTGGAATAGCAAAACCAACCAGCCGTTTGCCGTGTCTCACGATCAGTTGGGCCAGCACTTCGCCGCGTTGGGTATTGACCCGGCCCTGAATGGCCGTTTTCAGGTCACGCTGGCGGATGGCAAGACCCAGGTCGAGGTGCGCCCGGTCTTCGATCTGACCCAGCAGTATCTGGATGCCAATATGACGCCAGCCCAGATTCAGGCTCTCACTTGGGCACCGGAACAGGCCACCGTCACCCTGGCGCGCGACATTGCGAAAAGCGGTGGGCACACCCTGATTGCCTGCGGCATGGGTGCCAATCAGTACTGGAACAACGACAACAAGGATCGTGCTCTGTTTCTGGTACTGGCCCTGGCTGGGAGTCTCGGCCGCCATGGCGGCAACATCGGGAGTTATGCCGGCAACTACAAGGCGACGCTGTTCTCCGGCATGGGCCGCTGGACTGTGGAAGACCCCTTCCATCCCCAGCTCGATCCGAATGGCCCGATCAAGGTTAAATACTACACTCGCTACGAGTCCATGCACTACTGGGCCAATGGCGAGCGCCTGATGAAGGCGGGTGACAAGAAGATCACCACCGGAGCGCACACGCCGACACCGACCAAGGCGATTTGGCAGGTCAACTCCAATTCGAGCCTGGGCAATCAGAAGGGCCACTACGATGTGGTCAACAATACCCTGCCCAAGGCCGAGCTGGTGACCTACAACGAGTGGTGGTGGACGGCCTCCTGCGAATACTGCGACATCGTCTATGGGGTGGATTCCTGGGCGGAGTTCAAGCATCTGGACATGACCGCATCCAATACCAACCCCTTCCTCCAGCTCTACCCGCGCACCCCGATCAATCGTATCTTCGATACTGTTTCTGACAGCGAGACCTACCTCGGGGTGGCGCGCGAACTCACCAAAATCACCGGCGATCCGCGCTTTACGCAGATGTGGCAATTCATCGCCGACAACCGAACCGATGTCTACCTGCAACGCATCATCGACGGCTCGGCCCCGCTCAAGGGTTACCATGTCGACGAATTGGAGACCCTCGCCAAGCTGGGCATACCGGCGCTGATGAACACCCGAACCTATCCGCGCGTCAACAGCTACGAGCAGGTGCAGGAATCCAAGCCCTGGTACACCAAGACCGGACGCCTGGAATTCTACCGCCCAGAACCCGAGTTCATCGAGGCTGGCGAGAATCTGTGTCTCCACCGCGAACCCTCGGATTCGACCTTCTACGACCCCTGCGCCATCGCCGCAGCGATTCATCCGGCGATCCGCCCCAAGACACCGGCGGATTGGCATATCGCCGCAGATGACCGTTCCCACACCACCCGCCAGATGCGCAATACTTCTTACCGGGTCGAAGACTTGCTCAAGACCAGGCATCCCCTGTGGGATCGGGGTTGGCGGCATATCTTCCATACACCCAAGTACCGGCATGGTGCCCACACCATGCCGGTCGACACCGACTACATGGCGGCCCTGTTCGGACCTTTTGGCGACATATACCGGCGCGACAAGCGGATGCCCGGCACCGGCGAGATGTATGTGGACATCCACCCGCTAGACGCTCGGGCGCTGGGTATTGACGATGGCGACTATGTGTGGATCGACGGCGATCCCGACGACCTGCCCTTCCGTGGCTGGAAAGACCCCGCCCGGGCGAAGGAATATAAGGTGGCCCGCTGCATGGCGCGTGCCCGTTACTACCCAGGCACCCCCCAGGGAGTGACCCGGATGTGGTTCAACGGCTATATGGCTACCCCCGGCACTGTGGCGGCCCACGAGAGCCGCGAGGATGGCCTGGCCAAGAACGCCGTCACGCACTATCAGTCACTGTTCCGCTACGGCGG
>JBAXSA010000309.1:0-3983 GCA_037130945.1 Pseudomonadota bacterium
CCGGAGCCACGGCAAACACCTCGCGCATTTGTTGGGCATAGTCCTGCCAGTCGGTGGCCAGCCACAGGGTTCCACCGTCCACCATGACCCGCGACAAAGATTCGGCGAATGCCGGCGTGACCAAACGCCGCTTGTGGTGGCGGGCCTTGTGCCAGGGATCGGGGAAAAACAGATACACGCCAGCCACACAGCTGGGTGGCAGTCCCCAATCGAGTACCCGTACGGCATCCTCTTGAATTACCCGGACGTTGTTCAAGCCTTGGCGTTCGAGTTCGAGTAGCAAGTGGCCCACCCCGGGCCGATGCACCTCGATGCCGAGGAAGTTGCGCTCCGGGTAACGGGCCGCAAGAGCCAACAGGGTGTCGCCGTTGCCAAAGCCAATCTCCAGAAACACCGGCCCTGCCCGGCCAAAAAAGGCCTGGCTCAGGTCGATTGGCCCCTGTTTGAGGTGTTCAATGGCTAGTCCGAAGCGCGGCCATAGGTCAAAAAAGGCCCGAGTTTGGGCCGAGGTGATACGGCCCTGACGCAGCACATAACTGCGGATGGCCCGGGGAGTGTCGGGCTGGGGCTTGTCCGGGCTCAGAAAAACAACCCATCCAGCGGCGACGAGGCCGAGGCAAAGCGTTTGGCCGGCATCCGCCCGGCGCGGTACGCCAGCCGTCCCGCCGCGATGCCCAAACGCATGGCATGCGCCATCAGAATCGGGTCTTGAGCGGCGGCGATGGCGGTATTCATCAGCACCCCATCACAACCCAGTTCCATGGCGATGGCAGCATCCGAGGCTGTTCCCACGCCGGCGTCCACCAAAATCGGGACTTTGGCGTTCTCGACAATCGTGCGGATATTGAGACGGTTGCGAATCCCCAATCCCGAACCGATGGGCGCGGCCAATGGCATCACCGCAACACAGCCCATGGCCTCGAAACGGCGGGCCAGGATCGGGTCGTCATTGGTATAAACCATCACCTGAAAACCCTCGGCAATCAGGGTCTCGGCGGCCTCAAGGGTCGCCACCACGTCCGGAAACAGGGTTTTTTCATCTCCCAGAACTTCCAGCTTGACCAACCGGTGGTCATCGAGCAGTTCCCGGGCCAGACGGCAGGTTCGTACGGCGGTTTTGGCGTCGTAACAGCCGGCGGTGTTGGGGAGAATGGTGTAACGATCGGGCGGCAGCACCTCCAGGATATTGGGCTCGCCTGGGGTTTGACCCATATTGGTACGGCGCACCGCAATGGTGACGATCTCCGCCCCACTCGCTTCAATCGCCTGGCGGGTTTGCTCAAGATCCTGGTATTTACCAGTACCCACCAGCAAACGGGACTGAAAAGACCGTCCAGCCAGCGTAAAAGTGTCCCCGGCGGGATCAGGAAATGACGGGTTCATAGCTCAGGTTCTCAGGTGTGTGTGAGGGTCAACCGCCACCGACGGCGTGGATGATCTCGATCCGGTCGCCCGGTTCGAGCCGACAGGTCGTGTAACCGCTGCGCGGCACCAGATTCTCGTTGATCTCGGCGGCCAACCGCCGGTTTTCGAGACCCAGCAGTGCCACGAGGTCACTCAGGGTGATACCGGCGGGCACTTCCCGCGAATCACCGTTGACCAGAAGGGTCATCATGGTGAGATTACCGGCGAGATTCACTTCGTCATTTCCGCCAAAACCGCGACGATCTTGTTCGCGCTGGCAATATGATACTCCTGCAAATCGATATATGCGATCTGGTCTTCGTATTTCAGGAATTTCCAGACGTTGCCCGTTGTCACCGCCCCGTATATCGCCGGACAATGGACACCTTCCCGATCATTGAATAGGTTTGACGCATACATTTCCGCGATACACTGCCCCAGTCCGCCGGCAATATATTCATTTTTTGCCTCAACAATGGCAATGACGGGAGCGCTGACATAGAACTGTTCCGGTGATTTGCTAATGATAAAGTCACAAAAGCCAGTCAGGCTTCTTTCCTTGTCAACGTCAAAACTAACACCGGAGAAAAAGCTAATTTTGTTATCCAGTATTTTTCTCACTTCCAGCAGGACGTTTGCAATGATCAATTCTGAACGAATCTTCTCGGTTCCGACCGCCATGGCCAGCGGAATATTATAGTTCAGCGTCGTCGACAAATAGTCGCTAATGGCCATCTCTCGTATATTGGGGAATAAGGATTGGTCTTCAACGACCGAGATGCCGAATTCATCCTTGACCCTTTTTAAGGTGAAATCACTATATGACATGGGTTAAGACCAGGCCACGGATGCCAGAAGCAAGACCGCAAGGATTTTCCGGATCACAGGGCGCAATGGCAATTTCCTCCAGGGTTTGAATGTTATGGGAGTATAGCTTACTGGCCTTTCGTTCCCAACGGTGCAAACTGCTCGACGAGAAGCTGCAACCGCCGGCTTCCCTGATAGTGATTGACATCGAGCTTGTAGGCCAAATGCAGATGATCCGCGCCACCTGGCGGCCATTCGCCGGTTTCTTCAAAATTGAAGGCCATGGCCTCAATGGGAGGCCCCTCCCCTACTGCCACACTGAGCTTGAGGTGCCGATCTTTGATAATCCGCTGTCCCAGCACACGGCATTCATTGTCGAACAGGGGCTCGGGAAAGGCTTGCCCCCAGGGCCCGGCCAACCGCACGGTCTGGGCCGTGTCCAGGGTCAGTTCGGCGGGCGATAGCGGGCCATCGGAGAGCAGTTCGGCGCTGGGCAGCACCCCCCCCAGGGCGGCATGAACCGCAGACTCAAAGGCCTCGCGAAACGCCTCGAAATGCTCGCGGCGGAGGGTCAGTCCCGCTGCCATGGCATGTCCCCCGAAGCGTTCGATCAGCCCGGGAGTTTGCAAGGACAGCCCTTCCAGCAGATCCCGCATCGGCACATTGGCCACCGAACGCGCGGATCCACGCAACCAGCCGCCATCGGCCTCGGCAAAGACTACAGTGGGCCGGTGGTGGCGATCCTTGAGACGGCCGGCCAATATCCCCACCACCCCCTGATGCCAGCCGGGATCAAACAAACACAGGCCCAGGGTGTTCGAGTCCAGACTGGCTGGACGCCTCAACAGCATGGCATCAGCCTGTTCGCGCATCCCCTGTTCGATCTCCCGCCGTTCCTGGTTTAGACGCTCGAGGATCTGGGCCTTTACCAGCGCCGCCACGGGATCGTCGGTCAACAGGCAGTCGATGCCCAGTGACATGTCGGTGAGCCGCCCGGCGGCGTTCAAACGCGGCCCCAGGCCGAAGGCGATGTCGGCGGCCACCCCCTGAGCGGGATCGCGCTGGGCCACCCGCCACAAGGCGCTAAGACCGGGCTGGAGGCGTCCTTCCCGCATACGCCGCAGACCCTGTTCGACCAGGATGCGATTGTTGCGATCCAGCGGCACGACGTCGGCCACGGTACCCACCGCGACCAGATCCAGAAAATTGGCCAGATTCGGCTCTGGCCGGTGAACCCCGAACCACCCCCCCCGGTCGCGTAATTTCTGACGTAGCCCCACGAGGACATAAAACATCACGCCAACCCCCGCCAGGGCCTTGCTGGGAAATGCGTTTCCCGGCAGGTTGGGGTTAACAATCGCCGCCGCGTCCGGTAGCTCCGCGCCGGGCAAATGGTGATCCGTGACCAGCACTGGAATACCCCGGCGGCGAGCCTCGGCAACGCCCTCCAGGCTGCCGATGCCATTGTCAACCGTCACCAACAGATCCGGGGTCTGCTGATGAGCCAAACCCACGATCTCGGGCGTCAACCCGTAGCCGTGTTTTTCCCGGTTGGGCACCAGGTAGTCCACCTGCCCGGCCCCCAGCGCCCTGAGCCCCCTCACCGCCAGGGCACTGGCGGTGGCACCATCGGCATCATAGTCGCCCACCACCAGGATGCACCGGTCACCCGTCACAGCCCATTCCAGCAGCGCCACGGCGGCGTCGAGTCCCAAGGTATCTGGCGGGATCAGCCGGGCAAGACCGAGATCCAGGTCGCTGCCCTCCGTCAT
>JBAXSA010000310.1:0-3948 GCA_037130945.1 Pseudomonadota bacterium
GTCAAGATCGTCATCTTCCCTGATTAAAAGCAGAATAGCCGAATTCGGGACAATGATATATCGCTCCGCTTCATACTCAATCTCAAAAGAGCTATTCTGAATAAAAATAGCCATATCACCGACTTTTGCCTGTAAAGGAATATATTGGGCCGTTGAAACCCGTTCTTTCCATGGTTCGTCGGATTCCGGGGGTGGACCTACAGGGTAACCTGGTCCGGTTTTGATGATATAACCTGTCTGGATTTTCTCTTTTTCCTGAACGCCAGGAGGAAGATAAATCCCCGATTTTGTCCGTTCGTCCAGAGATTTTGGTTTGATTAATACTCTATCACCAACGACAACAAATTTATCGGTTATATTTGCGCCAGCCATTCTATCCATTTTATTTTGAATAAGTTAAAAATTTCTATACCATCAACGGAACAAAGACAAAACAAATTCTGTAAAAGTCATCAGTTCAAGGCGGCTTTAATGGGGTAAGATAGAGAATGAATTGTTTTATAGCAAAAGCGCCAAAGCAGGTACCCTGAACTTGTCTTTGAAAGAATTCGCTCGTTAACCATACTTTTCTTTCCATATTTTCGATAACTTCGAGGTATGTAAGGGAGACTCATTGCGGAACCGAAAATCAAACAAACCAGATGAAGATGGCTCAACGGGACAATCAAAAGTTCCTTTTGGAACGTTCGTCGAGATTTTTCAACACGCTTTTCCGCCGCTATTTTTCGCCAAGGAAGGTTCGATACACCTTGATGACCGCTCTCGCCCTGAGCGTCTCGCCTTTCGCTGGCGCTAATGCCCGGCAATTTTCCTCGATCGTTGCTTTCGGTGATAGCTATGCCGATACCGGCAACATTCAGAACATCATGGCAACGATCCCCGCCTACGCGCCCACTCTCGCTTATATCAACACGGTCTATCCGACTGGAAGGTTCAGCGGTGGCACCAATTATGTCGACACATTGTCGAGCATTTATGGCATCTCACCCTCAAATTATGCCCTCGGCGGCGCAAAGACCGGGACAACTAATGAATTTCTGGGTCTGCCGGGCTTCACCAATGAGTGGCAAAATTTTCTGGCTACCAGTAATGTCATCGCACCGAATGCGTTAGTGACTGTCAACATCGGTGGCAATGACGCACGTGATTATTATACAGTTGGTGGCTTAATGGCGGACGTCTCATCTGCCGCAGCGACTTCGGCGGGCAACGCGATAGCCGGAATCAACGCACTTGTCGGCGTGGGTGCCAAAACGATTGTTTTCACCGCTGGCAATGTCGCTGGCCTCCCCGAGAATCCAACCAACGCTAACAAGCTCACCGTTGGGTTTGCCTTTAGCCAGACCTATAATAACTTGATGCAGCAAAATCTGTCGAAAGTGGCTGCATCAGGCGTCCGGGTCGAATATGTCGACCTTGCCATGATCGAATCGAATATCGTGGCCAATCCGTCGCTTTACGGCCTGCAATTCGCTACGGCTAGCCCGATACCGGGTAATTCAGCCTTAGTGAACCAATATTTGTTCTACTTCGATGGATTGCATCTGACTTCGGCCGGCTTTGCCATTGTGGCGGATTACATCGCCAATCGCCTCAACGCCCCTGAGACTTTCGCCTCAAACTGCGAGCTTGGATCTGGTGTGGCGAATGCCTTTGTCGACACCATGTTCGACAGGCTTGATCTGTTCAACGTCGCGACCGCGAAAAGCTCCGGCGCATCAGGAATCGGGTCAAGCTCATGGTCAGTGTTTGTGCAGGGCAATGGCGTTGTATCCAATCGTTCCTCCAGAGACAATTCGAAAGGGTATCATTCGGATCACCTTGGCACAACGATCGGCATCGAATATCGCCCGACCTCCGAGACAATGGTTGCCACGGCCTATAGTTTTGACAATCCCTCTCTGAACCTGAGCCAGAATGGCGGAACCACCAGCGCAGATGCCAAACAGCTTGGACTCTACGGTACCTTTACACAGAAAAACCTGTTCCTTCAGGGCCTGGTCTCTTACGGCTGGCTGAATTATTCCAACAGCCGTTCAGGCGTCGTCAGTAAAATCACCGCCAATCCGGACGGACAGACTTTTTCGGCGGCTTATAAAGGTGGCTATCTTTTTGACGTCGCGCCGTCCGTGAAATTCGGACCAATTGCAGGGCTCACCTATGTTCAGGCGCATGTTAACGGTTACAGCGAAACTGGTGATCCGGTTCTCACTCTCAGTCTGAACGAGCAAACCGCTAAAACCGTGCTCGGTAGTTTGGGTGCACAGGCTCGCTGCGCTTTCGACCTTGGAAGCAAGAAGCTCGACTCCTATCTGAACGTCACCGTCGAAAACAATTTCGAGGGTTCAGACCGAGTCATCCAATACAGTGCTACCTCTGCGCCCCTGATCGTCAATTCGTGGACCGCGACTGGCGCATCGAACCATGCTTTCGTCCGCCTCGCTACTGGCTCCAATGCCAATCTGACAAGCACAATCTCAATCATGCTGAATCTGTCGCAGACAATTGCGCAACCGGGTGGAAATGACTTTTATTGCACGGGTGGCCTGAAAATCTCTTTCTGATGAAACACATCCTTTTTTGTCACCCGGGACTGCTAAAGTTCCCTAATTGCCAAGCGGCAAAAACGGTAACCCAAGCTCCTTCAAAAACTCATTATGCTTCCGGGTGGCATCAACAATTTTCTGTTCAATCTCAACCAACTCACTATTGATAGCTTGAAGGTCAATTTCTGCCTCTTGTTGAGCGGTGCTGATATAGCGTGAAATATTGAGGTTGTAGCCGTTGGTTTCAATCTCCTCCATCGTTACCCGTCGAGAGTAACGTAACTCTTCACAGCGAAATTGATAGGTGTCAACAATCTTCTCGATATCATCTTCCCGCAACCGGTTCTGCCGCTTCCCTTTCTCAAAGTGCTCGCTGGCATTGATGAAGAGCACGTCGTCGGGTTTTTTGCATTTTTTCAACACCAGAATGCAAACGGGAATACCGGTGGAGAAAAAGAGGTTGGCGGGCAAGCCGATAACGGTGTCGATGTGGCCATCTTTGAGCAGTTTGGTGCGAATGCGTTCCTCCACACCGCCACGGAAGAGCACACCGTGGGGGAGGATGATGGCCATGGTGCCCTCTTTGGCGAGGTAGTGGAAGCCGTGCAGCAAAAAGGCAAAGTCGGCGGACGATTTGGGGGCCAGGCCGTAGTTCTTGAAGCGCACATCATCGCCCATGGCATCCGTGAGTTCCCAACGGTAACTGAAGGGGGGATTGGCCACGACGGCATCAAACTGTCTCTTTTTTGCCGGGTTGGCTTCGCGCAGCATATCCCAGTCGTTGAGCAGCGTATCGCCGTGGAAAATCTCAAACTCTGAATCTTTCACCCCGTGCAGCAGCATGTTCATGCGTGCGAGGTTGTAGGTTGTGATGTTTTTTTCCTGCCCGAAGATTTTGCCGATGCCGTGGGAGCCCATCCGATGGCGCACATTGAGCAGCAGCGAGCCGGAGCCGCAGGCAAAGTCGAGCACGTTGTCGAGATATCTCTTTTTGCCGGTGGCTGGCTCCTGACTGTCGAGCGTCACAATGGCAGAAAGAATGCTGGAGATCTGCTGCGGGGTGTAGAACTCTCCCGCCTTCTTGCCGGAACCGGCAGCAAACTGGCCGATCAGGTATTCGTAAGCATCTCCCAGGGTGTCGCTGTCTGTTGAAAACTCCTTCAGCCCCTCGGCAATTTTGGTGATGATAGTGCAGAGCTTGGCATTGCGATCGCTATACTGCTTGCCAAGCTTTTCCGAGTTCAGGTTGATTTCGGAGAAAAGGCCCTGAAAGGTACTGGCAAAGGATTCGTTCTCAATGTAATCGAAGGCTTTCTGCAGGGTATGCAGTAACTCCCCATCCTGCGTGCGGGCCATCTCCGCAATGCTGCCCCAAAGGA
Organism: Pseudomonadota bacterium; assembly: GCA_037130945.1. GTDB lineage: Bacteria > Pseudomonadota > Gammaproteobacteria > Chromatiales > Chromatiaceae > JBAXSA01. The sequence goes on from JBAXSA010000310.1 coordinate 3,926, forward strand.
ATTGCGGCTTGATCACATAATGC
>JBAXSA010000311.1:0-3944 GCA_037130945.1 Pseudomonadota bacterium
CTGCTGGCCCTCGGAGCCTTGATGGCTACCCTGCTACGCCGCCAGCACAAACAACGCAAACTCTGCCTGAAGTCCCTCGATAGCCTGTTTGGCAAGGTGGAACAGAAAAAATTCCGGGGCCTGTTCAAGGGTGCCGTGCCAGCGGCTGATTCGGCAGTCCAAGCGTCCGACCCAGCAGACACCAGCCCGGGTTCCCAGTCTTGATGCCCGAGGCGAAGGCGAGTACAAACTAAAGAACCCGTCGCGGCACAAGAGGCCAATTCATCATGTTTGGGAAGATGACGATATTTCAGAGACTCGTTTTCATCGGAATATTGCTCCTTGGCGCCTCCATCACCTCGATATTGCTGCTCCATATCACCATTTTGGGCTTCGAGTCCATGATCAATGGCGTCATTCTTACCGAGAATCTCGGCGAGATATCGCAACAATATCTACTGGAAGTCCGCAAGGAAGAGAAGGAAATATTCATCAATGTGGGGGATCCCGTGAAGCAGGAGGAATACCTGAAAAAATGGGAGGAAGCCTGCGCCCAATCGACGGAAATCTACAATCGAATAAAAGCCGGGGCTCCTGATTATTCGGAAGATGTGGCCAAGCTTCAGGCAGGACTTGAGACATACAGGACGGTTGGCAAGAAGGTATTCAATGATTCCATGAATGGTCAATATACGAGTTCGGGCGAGGCCAATGATGCCATGACCATTGTGGCAAAAAAGATTGTCGACCAGATTCATGATGATACCCTCAAAATGACGGGTCGCGCCCGTCTGGAAGCCGAGACTCACAAGGAGCATATCAAGCATCGCGCCCTGATCTTCCAAGGGGTCATGCTGACGGTGTCGCTCATGACGATCCTGGGTCTCTGGCTCATCGCGAGAGGAATAGCAAAATCCCTGAGCGACGCCCAATCTAATATCATCCGCCTGGGACATCAGGATTTCACGGTAACATTTGATGCGATGGGAGGCGACGAAATTGCCTCGATCGGCCGTTCTCTGAACGAAATGACCCATTCCCTTCGCAATGCCTTTCAGGAAATCCTGTCCGTTTCGCAAAGCCTCGGGGGAGTCTCAGAGGAGGTTTCCGCTTCAGCGGAGAAACTAACGAAAATGGCGGATTCCCAAGCGGATATAGCGGGCCGTATTGCTGCCGCCGCCGAACAGCTTTACGCATCCGAAGAATCGGTGGGCGGTCAGGTGGAATTACTTGCCAGAGATGCCGAGGAAAGTATCCATTTGGTTCAGTCCGGCCATGTTTCCGTGGAAAACGTCGTGAAGGTCATCAATCTCCTGTCGCATACCATGTCAAAATCCTCCGAACAGGTAGATTCCCTTTCGGAAAAATCCAGACAGATTGGAATTATTGTCAACGTTATCAATGAAATTGCCGATCAGACCACCCTCCTGGCGCTCAATGCCACCATCGAGGCGGCGCGTGCCGGAGAACATGGGCGAGGATTCGCGGTGGTGGCGGATGAAGTACGGAAGCTGGCAAATAAGACAACGGCCTCCACGGGTAATATTGAAAGGCTAGTTTCTGAAATTCGCAGTAATGTCGCCGGTGTTTCCAAGGGCATCGAAAAAGCCATGGCGGAAATCGGCAAGGTTTTGGTGGAAACAGAAAGTGTGAAGAATTCTTTCAATACCATCAGGACGGCATCCAATACATTTTCGCTAACGAGCCGGGAGATGGCAGCGGCTGCGAAAGAACAGATAGTGGCTACTTTTGGTGTTTCCAAGGAAATTCAGCACATGGCACAGATGACCGAAGAAACCAGCGCTGTCTCGCACCATTTTTCCGAGAAGTCTGACCTGGTGGCTACGCATTCGATGAATCTCAGGAGCATTGCAACAAGTTTTAAGGTCTGACTGCTCACCCGGTCTCATTCCCCATTCTATCCCCAACGATTCCGTGTTGCCAAAATGGCCCGATGTCACCGTTTTGTCACATGAGTAGTTTAGGCTATGGCCGGATCATGATTGGGAGATGCAATGGGAAGAAGTGATGCGAGACCAACCGATGCCTGCCGTAGTACGTTCCGTTTTTCTCTCCGATATTCATCTTGGCACACGCGCATGTCAGGCGGAGCGACTGTTGGATTTCCTGCGGGAACACCCGGCCGAGAATCTTTACCTGATTGGCGATATCGTCGATTTTTGGGCGATGAGTCGCGGCATCTACTGGACGGCAGCCCAGAATACCGTGGTTCAGAAGGTTCTACGCATGGCGCGCCACGGCACCTTGGTGATTTTAGTGCCTGGCAACCATGACGAGGCTCTCCGCGAGTATATCGGGGTGTCTTTTGGTGATATCCGGGTGGAACGGGAATGGGTGCATGTCGCCGCCGATGGCCGCCATTACCTGCTGATACATGGCGACGAATTTGATCAGGTGACCGTGTGTCATCGCTGGATCGCGGTGTTGGGCGACATGGCCTACGAGTTTCTGGTGCGGGCCAACCTGATCCTGTCGTGGCTACGCCGCAATCTGCGTCTGTCCGGTTATTGGTCTCTGGCCGGGTACGCCAAGCGCAAGGTCAAGACGGCCGTGAATTTCGTTTTTGGTTTCGAGGACGCCCTGATTCGTGAGGCTCGCCAACGCGGTCTGGATGGCGTGATCTGTGGCCATATTCACTGGGCTGCCCTGCGTGAGGTCGGAGGTCTCCTCTACGTCAATTGCGGGGACTGGGTGGATAGCTGCACGGCGATTGTCGAGCATCACGACGGCCGGTTGGCGCTGGTTGACTGGCAGAAGGTTCCCCTGCAGCCACCCATCGAAGCGCCGGTTGCACCCTCGAACTGAAGCAGAACAACGCCCATACGGCGATGACAGGCATCAGATCGGGAAAAAAGCCCGATAGATCGCACGAACCGCATCATCGGCGCGTTCGTTGTCCACGCCGATGAACAGGCTCAAGTCATCCGCGCCTTCGTCGATCATGCGCACCGCCGCTTTGATTTCGGCCAGCGCGGCGAAGATTCTCGCATGAACGTCCAGGTGGTTTTTGATGGCCAGGCCTGCCACGGACAGCAGCGCGAATTCGGCGGTCATCATGGCTTCGGGCTTGCAAGCCTTCTTAAGTTTTCGAAGCAAATGATCCACCGCGCCTTCGGCCTTCAGATATTTTTTCGCGAAGACCATGGACGCGGTATCCACGCCATCCAGGGTATGCTCGTAGGGTAGGCCCAATGCTTCCGAAACACTAAACATCTTCCGGCCAAAACCGACTTCCTTGTCGATATACATTTTCCGCATGCCGATGGAGATGAATTCCTTCTCACAGGCCACGCCGAGGATCCGTTCCTCAGGATTCACTTGTCTTTGATCCACAATACGCGTTCCCGGATGGTCGGGATGGTTGATATTTCTGACACAAAGCACGACGCCCTGGCCCCGGATGGGCTCAAAGCAGGCATCCTGTAGCTTAAAACCCATGTAGGCGAGTTCCCGGGCCTCCTCGTAAGTCATCTCCGGGATGACGCCCGCTTCAGGGACGATTCTGGGATCGGCCCTTTTCAGGCCGTCTTCGTCGGTCCAGTTCTCATAGGTTTTCGCACCTGCGGCACGAGCAATAACAGCGCCGCTGGTGTCGCTTCCGCCACGGGGCAGGGTCTGGAGTTTTCCAGACTTGTCGTACCCGTAAAACCCCGGAATCACCGCTATGTCAAAATCACCTGCGGCCCGGATTCTTTTGCCCATTTTCTCGTAGCATTTGGGATCGGGCCGGGCACCATGATCTTTGCCACGAATGACCAGGCCGATATCCAGGGGGTCAAGCATGACCGAACGAATCCCCTGATTTTTCAGGATCCTGTCCAGGGCACAGGCCGATCCGTACTCTCCAAAGGCCTTTACCGCTTCTTCGTAGTTGTCCGCGCCGGTATTCAATAGCCTTTTTTGAAGCCCGGCCTTGATGAAGTGATAAAAATCAGGGGATTCAG
>JBAXSA010000312.1:0-3898 GCA_037130945.1 Pseudomonadota bacterium
CGCATTGTGTGTACTAGAAGATTAAACCATGGCGCAAATTCTATGAACGTCGGGGCATCAGATCTTTAGAGGATGATTGCCCCTTTCCGGCCCATGAACCGCCAAAATCATGGCACACAGCATGACGATCTCCGCCGCGTAGGTGGCTACCACCGCGCCACGCCAGCTCCAAGTGGGTATCAGCCAAAGGTTCAGGACAATATTGATGCCTGCCCCTAGCGCCAGAATGGCCACGGCTTGGTGCTGCCGATCGCCCGTTCCTAGCGAGGTTTGCAAAAACAGACGGGGCAGCGATACCACCGGCAGCCAGGCCAGCCACTGCAAGACCGGCACGGCAGCCGAGTAGCTGGAACCGAGCAGCAACGGCAGGAAATCCGCCATGAAATAGAGAATCACGCTAATGAACAGGGTGGCAATCAATGGCAAGGGCAGAATTCGCCAGGCATAGCGGGCGGCGTGGCGTACACCATTTTCACCCTCGCGGAAGAAACGTGGCGCGGCGGCGATCAGGAGGGAAAAGACGGGCACCGTGGCGAAATCCACCACCCGATAGCCTGCGGAATAGGCACCCGCGACTTCCAGAGTGGCGAGACGGGCGAGCAGTGTTTTGTCGATGTCGGCATAGAGTTTGACCGCCACGTTGCCTAGGGCAAAGGGCCATCCTTCGGACAATTTTGTCCACAGCCTAGATCCGCTCGGTCGGGAGGCGGCCCCGAGATCCTGGGTCACCAATTGCCAGGCATAACCTGCGGCGAGCAGGGTGGCAATAGCGTACAGGGCTCCCCAGGCAAGCAGGCGCTGATCCTCTGGCAGCCATGGCACCAATGCTAGCAAAACCAATGCGCCAACCAGGCGGGGTATGACTGGTGCCAGAACCAAGCGCGACGCGCGACCGATGCGTTCGTGGCCCTGATAGGCGTTGATGGCGGCGATGGCGATTGGCATAAAAATCAGTTCGGCCAGGCCGATCAGCAGCACGATGCCAGGAGATACGCTAGCCGGTAGAACCGCCCAGGCCAGTGCGAGGTAGGCAACGAAGAGGATGGGGGCACTCAGGATGATCGCGGCGAGCGTGTCTCCCCAGGACGTGGGAAAACACTCCGGGTGACGCGAGACATCGCGAACCATGATGGCCTGTATTCCAAGGCCACCAAAGCTACCGAGTGTACCGGCCAGCGCCAGTATGGCCGAGTAGGCACCGTAGTCGGCAACCCCCAACACACGAGCGACGATTAGGAAGATCGCGGTTTGCACCAGGATGCGCAGACCCATGCCAACGGTCATCGCTAATGTTCCTCTCGCTAAAAGTCCGGGACGCCATCGGTATAGTTTTGAAAAACGGCATGCATTTGTGGCAGAAGTTCTATCCATGAGTCTACGTTCCTAGGTTTACACTAGGTTTACACTAGGTGTACGCAAAATCGGTATAGAGTGCGCTACAGGTCATGCTCCCTATGCTGCTTGAATTATTAATGAGATGATAGTGACAAATAAATGGAAGTTATAACCAGCAACGGAATGATCAATGCCTATACAGCCATCAGGGATGATCCAGTTTCACAATCTCCCCGAGCATATTCATGGCCGCCTTCTTTTCCGAAGGCTCCCCGAGAATAAAACTCAAAACCCACTCCGAGTCGTTACGCGCCTCTGGATATTTACCGTCGATGAACGTCAGGTCTCTGAGTGAATTCAGGGGAAACCGGTGAATCTCGGAAAACATGCTGAAATGGCTGTAGATGGCGCGATTCGTCACGATAAAACCATCTCGCCCATCGGCTAGGGGGGAATTGTCCCACAGAAACAGGACGCGCTCGTCTTGCTCCATCCAGTCGCCATAGAGCGCAATCGTATTCGATAGCTTGTCGTTGGGAATATCGGGCCCCACGAATCCATAGCTCCCCATGCCAGGTCTGGTTTTTTGAATGATCCGTTCCAGTGCCGTCGATTCCTGGGGACTCTGCGAACCCTGGGGTACTCCCATCAGGCTCTCGATGTTTTTGGCCAAAGCGGCGGCACCCTGCTCATTTTTGATAAAGTCGAGCGCCATCTCGCGGTTTTCATCGGCGGCCTTGAGGTTGCCCAATCTTCGATAGATATGGGCGAGCTTCGCCGATAGCCGGGCCTTTTCGACCGGGGCACCGCTCAGGCCAGTCTCGTTGATCCAGGATTTCAAATAATATCGGGCCGCGTCGAGATTCTCGCCATTGGAACTAGCCATATCACCCAACAGGGTGTAGCCGGTGTGGAGGGTATTCTGAGAGGCGTAGTGATCCGGGTGGTATTGCCGGATGGCCGAAGTAAAATCCTCGGTATATTCCTGGCCCAAATAGTATTTGGCGATCATCGCTAACAGGACGGGTTCCAGCACTTCAGGTTCCTTGCCATGGGCACTGGCCGCAAGACGCGCCGCGTTTTGGAAATGAATCACGGCCTCTTCCGGATTCAATGCCGCCGCCTTCATCTCGGCAACGGCGGCCAAATACAGCGGCAAGCTGTCCGCAGTATTTTCCGAGGTCTTGTAAACCGAAGCATAGCGGACAAAATCCTTGCTCCTGTCGGGAAACTGCGCCAGCATCAACAATAGTGCAACATAATTTTCTTCCTCCTGATCCGTCAGCTCATAAATAGCACTGCGTTGTCGGCTCTCGTTCAACTTATCGAGGCTAAAAACAATCTGGTTCTGGGTGAATGCCAGTTTTTCCCTGAAAACGCTGTCACCAATCTTTTTATCCAGGAGATCCCGATTGCCCTGTTCCAACTCCTGCCACAGCAGCCTTGTAAAATCCTGTCCGACATAACGACTCATATAAACGGGGTAGGAGAATAAAAATCGGGGTTCCCGGTTGCTGGCCAAGCCGGCAGCATAGCCATAGCCCGTGAATTTCTCGGACACTTCGGGACTGTAATAGGGATAGATCAGGACGTTGTAAAACAGGTTACCAAGCGCCCCGGTTTGAATCAGAAGGCTGAAACCCCCATTTTGTATCCCAGCGGCCACACTGGCCGCCGTGGCACCCAGATAGGTCAGTACCACACCCGTGGCCGCTGTCGCGGAGGCCATTGGAACGAACCAGGATTTTTGATAATAGGGTTTCGGATAGGCCCGCCAAAAGCTTAGGGGGGTTTCGTTTCCGGCGATAGTGCCGGCTGAAAACCCCGTCGCAAAAATCAGCAAGGAAACGATCAGGGTGATTTTTAATGTTTTTGGGTTTTTGTTGAGCATTTTTCCGGTCACTGGTGATCTGGCGAGTTTTTATGGATCCGGAATTTCGGATCCAAATCCGTCATTATCGGACAATAGCAGGTTTCAGCCACATTTTTGGCAGACTTCGATGAGCGGTGTGTCGTTTGTCCCAAGTCCCAAGTCCCAATGCCCGAAGATCACTGGCAATTCATCCTTACAAGATGCATCGAGTGCTAGAATATGCATGGGAATTAATCTGGAAATTAATTAGGTGGAAAGATCTAGCCCCCCTCTGTAGAATCTCCGCCCTTATGTTAGCATCCTCTCTCAAATGTATGGATCTGCGGCGCTGTTGTGAAGGCGAACGACGGTTTTCTGGGGAATGGCCCTTGGCGGCCCTGTCGCGGTTGGTCGAGGCAGTCGATGGCAGCGCAAATCTTGAAGGTGTGGTGGTGTATGATGTGGCCTTCCATCGGGATGGGGAAGGTCACTTATGTCTGCAAGGGAGGGTGCGTGCCACCTTGGCATTGCCTTGTCAGCGCTGCCTGGAACCCATCCCTGTGAAACTTGGCGGACTGTTCCATCTGGCGGGTGTTGCAAATCTGGACGAGGCGCGAAAACTCCCGGATTCTTTGGAAGCGGTGTTGCTGACCGAAGGTACCTTCTCTCTGCCGCAGCTTCTGGAGGACGAGTTATTGCTGGCAATGCCTT
>JBAXSA010000313.1:0-3895 GCA_037130945.1 Pseudomonadota bacterium
GGTGTCGTCCTTCCAACCTCTGGCAGCCAGGATCTGGTGCAAACTCTCCAGGGCCAGCTTGAAATGAAATTCCTCCAGCAGCCGACCCGTTTCAGCGATCTCCAGGGCCAGGCCAGTCTCTGCCAACCCCTTCTGCAACTCCCTGAACCGGCCGATGGCATCGAACTGGTTTTGTGCCAGCATGGGCATGAGTTCACGCATCATGGCCATCACCCGGGGAACATCCACGGGTTTGTCCGTGGTACCGGCGGTTGGGCTGGCGGCCGCCACGGGTTCTGGTCGCAGCCACCGGTTCAGCATAGCCTTCAAAACATCCATCACGATGGGCTTGGTCAGGAAGTCGTCCATGCCGGCGGCCAGGCAGCGCTGCCGATCCTCCTCGAAGGCATCCGCCGTCAGGGCGATAATCGGATGACGGGGCTGGTTATTTTCCGCCTCCCACTGGCGTATCTTCCCGGTGGCGGTATAGCCGTCCATGACGGGCATGTGCAGATCCATGAGGATGAGATCCGCCGGATCGCCGCCCAGGAGGGCGTCCAGCGCCTGCTGTCCGTCTCTCGCCAAAACCGCCGTCACGCCGAATTGCTTCAACATGGCCTCGATGACCCGGCAATTGATCCGATTGTCCTCCACCACGAGTACCCGGCCAGAGAGCCGGGTTAAAAAGGCTGCGGGGTCGTCCTCACCACGTGACCGCTCGGCCTGACGGGTATTTTCAATTGCCGCGACGAGACCCGCACGAATGGAAAACCAGAAACGCGAGCCTTGCCCCGGGTCGCTCTCGCAATCGGCGTCTCCGCCCATCAGCCGGGCCAGACCGCGCACGATGGAAAGACCGAGGCCGGTGCCACCGTACTGCCGTGTCGTTGAACTGTCGGCCTGGGAGAACGGCGCGAACAGCCACGACTGCACGTCCTTCGAAATGCCGATGCCGGTATCCGAAACGGCGAATTCGAGCAGGGCGGTCTGACCATCGCGCTCGATCTCGCGCACACTGATGCGAACCTGGCCTTGCGCGGTGAACTTGAGGGCATTGCCCACCAGATTGGAAAGCATCTGGCGCAGGCGGTGGGGATCGCTCAAATAACGGGCCGCCGGCCCGGCCCAGTCGACCTCAAGCTGTAGCGACTTCAATCGGGCGGTTTCGCTAAACAGCGCCTTCACCTCATGGAGAATCTGGCCAGGATCCAGCGCGCTGGACTCCAGTTTGACCTTGCCCGCCTCGACCTTGGAGAGATCGAGGATGTCGTTGAGCAGGGTGAGCAACATCTGGCCAGAGGTAAAGATCGTCCGGGCGTAGTCCAGACGGTCGGCTTCCTGGACATTCAGCGTCAGAAGCATCTGGGCCATGCCCAGAATGCCGTTCATCGGCGTGCGGATTTCGTGGCTCATCGCGGCCAGGAATTGACTCTTGGCGAGATTGGCGGCGTCGGCTTGCTGCCGTGCTTCAATCAAGGCGAATTCCGTGTCCTTCAGGGTGGAAATATCGATAAAGGCCCAGAGAGATTCTTCGCCACCCGTCTGCAATTGCGTCCCCGAGATATCGAACCATCCCAAGGTGCCGTCATGGCGCAGCAATTGAATCTGAGTCCGGAAAATTTGGCCTGACCGGACAATGGGATAAGCCTCCTCGCCCAGCGCACGGTAAGCGTCTTCATGGGGATAAAAGATCCGCATGGGCTGATCGATCAGGGCATCCGGTTCCTGTCCCAACATATGCGCACTGGCCGGGTTTGCCCAAAGAATCTTGCGTTTGCAGAGAATCATGAATCCGACCAGTTCGCTTTGCAAAATGGCCCGTTGCCTTTCGGCCAGTCTCATCAGTCCGGCTTCCGCCTCCTTGCGCTCGGTGATGTCTTCATGCACTGCGACCCAGACCCTGCCAAATTGGGAATGTTCAAAAACTGAAACGCTGGCATGGCACCAAAAAAACGTTCCATCTTTTCGGATATTTTGCAGATCGCCGTACCATATACCTGACTGCTCCAGCTCGCGGATGATTGCGGCGGCCACGGCTTCGGGACTCTTCTCGCCGGGAGCATTGACGACACTCACCGGCTGGCCGACCAGTTCGCCCGGTTCATATCCAAACATCTGCTCAAACCGTAAGTTGGCAAAGACAATCACCCCATCGCTGACGCGAACCAGATAAACGCCCTCCGCCAGTCTTTGCAGGATATTGCCGTGAAAACGCAACATCTCATCGGCACGCTGCTGATCGGTGATGTCATGAATGATGGAGAAAAGCCGGAGACGGCCATCGACCGTGACGGGTGAGGAACGTACCTCGACGATGCGTATGTCGCCATTGGCCAGGCGGTGGGGGAAAACGAAGACACTGCGCTCACGACCGATCGCCTCAGCCCGGTGGCGGGTGATTTCCTCCGGCGACAGGCAGTTGATTTGCTCGATCCTCATCGTTTTGAGGTGTTTGATGGAATAGCCGTAGAAACGGGCCGATGCAGCGTTGGCCTCGACAATCTCGCCGGAATCCGGGTCGATCAGCAGCATGACAGAGTCGTTACTCTCGAACATCTGGCGGAAGCGGCCCTCGCTCTCTCGCCATCGCCGCTGCCAGAACAGCCAAAAAATGGTCGAGAGCAGTGCCATCAGAATCCACGCCAGACTCAGAACAATCACCCCCAGCACCCTGGCCGGCTGTTCAACCTCGGCCAGGTCGATTTTCGTCACCATCACCCAAGACGTGCCGGGCACCGATTGGGTGGCCCCGATGACCGCCACGCTGCGGTAGTCCAGCCCTGTCATCAACCCAAACTCACCCCTGACCAGCGCGGTTTGGACGAGAGTCGTTTGGCTGATGGGCTGGCGAAACGACAACGGCAACACCTCCGGTCTGAATCGCAGCCGGCTCAGGTACAGGATCTCGTCGCCGTCGCGCCGCGCCAGCAGAGTCTCACTAGACGCGCTGGAGGTGGGCTGAAACTCCAGGATGGGCCACAAATCTTTTTGAGCCTCGCGCTCAAAGTAGGCCGCCCCCACCACCACGCCGTTCTCATCGCCGTTCGCGAAAACCGGGTAAGCGGCACCATAGACAATCTCGCCCAGCGCGGACTGATGCGGATCAACCAGCACAAAGCCGCGTGTTCTGATGGCCTCACGCAGAGCCAACCACATAGCTGGCTCAAGCGGTTGTGGGATAGACGACGGGACGGCCCGAAAGGCCGTGTCAACCAGGAGAACGCGGCGGTTGCCATGAAACCGCAGGTAGGCGGCAATGGCTTTATCGAGACGGGGTGTCTCTTCCGCGACATCAATCTCGCCCAAGACTTTCCATACGGGGATGCGTGCGGCGAAAACCTCCAGGTCAACACGCCAATTCTCGAGCAGGTCGGTGATCTGTTTCGCTTTCATCCTGGCGAGGCCTTGCAGTTGTTCCTCCGCATGATGATCCAGTTTATCGGACAGTAACCGGTATGACTCGTAGACACTGGCCAGGATGAAGGCGAACACCAGCGCGAACAGGACAGCAAAGCCCACGAAACGCGATTTTGGGGTTGCCGGATGGCTATTTCCGAAGATGCTCACCGCTTTTCCCTCTGATTTGCTAAGGACAGCCGCGCCGCTTAACTCGGCAAACAGATTAAGAAAGGATTAATTTAGTGATGATAATATTTTACTCTGATCGGAATGGGATTGCTCACAGACGCCCCCTCCGCCGATATAATCGGCCATGATGTCGCCCCACTGGAGTTTTTATGTCCCCTCCCCTGCCTGCCTCGATTTTTCTGGAATCAGCCAGGATTCTGGCCCATCAAGCCTTTCCGGGAAATCAATATCAGCTCTCCCTGGCCGCCCCCCGCTGCGCCCAAACCGCACAGCCTGGCCAGTTCGTCCATCTTCAATGCCATCCGCTGCGGCCGTTGCGGCGGCCGAT
>JBAXSA010000314.1:0-3885 GCA_037130945.1 Pseudomonadota bacterium
GCTTACCATCGCTGTCGGGATAAATCACCTCGGCCCGTGAGGCGGGCACGGAACGGGGCGGCGCTGAAGAAGGGGTGAGGTGAGCCTTCATTCTTTACCTCCAAAGCCAATAGATTCAGCACACCCTTCTTCCACCCGCGCCCTGAGTTTATCCCCCGGACGAAAAGTCACCACCCGCCGGGGGGTGATGGGAATATCCTCACCCGTCATAAGGTTGCGGCCAGGACGCTGCTTCTTTTCCAGGAGGTCAAAATTGCCGAAGTTTGGCAGCTTAACCTGCTGACCAGACTCCAGGGCGTGCTTGATCTCTTCAAAGAAAATCTCAACCAGGTCTTTGGCTTCCGCCATGCTGATGCCTAATTGATTAAACAACTGCTCGACAATTTTCGCCTTCGTCAAGGCCATCGATCTATCTCCCGGTTAACGTGAAATCTATTTCGTGGAACATTGATGACATAACCCCCGATACACCCCGAGGGTTTGCTCGACCACCACTTCCTGGCCATAGTCTGCCACAGCGATCTGACGGCCTCGACGACCCATGCTGAGCCGCAACTCGGGGAATCGGATCAGCTGCTGAATGGCCTCGGCCAGTGCCCCGCCATCGAACATCGGGATGAGTAAGCCGTTCTCGCCATCCCGCACGATCTCGCGACATCCGGGGGCATCCGTGGCTACCAGGGCTCGTCCGCAAGCTGCGGCTTCGATCAGCACCCTGGGAATTCCCTCACGATAGGAGGACGGCAGACACACCAGGTTGGCCTGGGCGAGTACATGGGGGATATCTTCCCGGTGTCCCCACCACTCGACAAGACCCTCTCGGTGCCAGGCTTCCAAACGCTCCAAGGGAATGGCGGAAGAATTGCCGGCATCGGGATCGCCCACTAGCACACAGCGGCACGCGACGCCTCTGTAGCGCAATAACCTGGCCGCCTCTAAAAACTCGCCCACCCCTTTGTCCCATAACATTCGGGCGCAGAGCATGACGACTGGCACGCCATCGGGTTCAGGTTGCGGGTAAAAAATCGCCATGTCCACACCAGCACCGGGCACCCGCACACAGCGTTCCGGGACACCAATGCCCTGATCCAAGAATAGCTGCCGGTCGTCCTGATTTTCAAACATAAATACCGCACGCCGGTTTTTTCCGATCTGGCGGTACAGCGACAGCACCCGCCTTCGTACCCACGTCAGTGGAAAACGGTCGTGGGTGAACAAACGGCCCAGGCCGGTGATGCTCATGACAATCGGGAGGGCCATCGACCGGGCCAGAATCCCGGCATGGAGATTGGGTTTTACCGTGATGGCATGGATCAGATCGGGCTGGATGCGCTGGAACAATCGCCGCAGATACCACAGGGATCGCGCCTCGGCCAGGCCATTCATGCCCTGGCAATCCAGGGGAAAGGACTCCCACTGGAGGGCGGACTCATCGTTTTGGTGCACCTGTGGCACCGCCACCACCACCTGATAGCCCTGTTGTACGGCCTGCAAGGCCCGGTGACGCCAATGCCGATTGAAGTATTGCAGATCGTTGCAAACATAGACCAGCCGGGTCTTATCCAGGGTCTTACCCATGCCGTGATACGTCCGGATCCTTGGCGGCCTCCCACAAGCGTTCCATCTCGTCGCGGTGGGCAAGCTCCGGGGTCTTTCCCAACGCCTGCAAACCCGCCTCGATGAAGCGGAAACGCCGCTCAAATTTACGATTGGCCCCGCGCAGCGCCTGTTCGGCGTCGATGCCGAGATGGCGGGCCCAGTTGACACAGGTAAACAACAAATCACCTACCTCTTCGCCCAGTTTGGCGGGATCCCCACTGTCCAGGGCCGTCCGGCATTCCGCCAGCTCCTCTTCGAGTTTCTCCAGTACCCCCTCGGAGTTTGGCCAGTCAAAACCCACTTGGGCGGCGCGGCGTTGCAATTTGTCCGCGCGAACCAGGGCCGGCAGGGATTGGGCAATACCGTCCGTAAGGCTGGGGATTTTTCCTCCGGCCCGCATCGCCCGCTCTCCGGCCTTAAAACGCTGCCAAGCCGCCTCGCGGGTCTCGTCATCGGCATACACTGCCCCTGCAAAGACATGGGGATGACGGCGCTCCAGCTTGTCGCTGATCGCGGTGACCACCTGATCAAAGTTGAAGTAACCCGCCTCCTCGGCCATCCGGGCATAAAACACCACCTGGAACAGCAAATCGCCGAGTTCATCCCGCAAGGCCGGAAAATCGCCTTGCTCGATGCTGTCGGCGACCTCGTAGGCCTCCTCCAGGGTAAAGGGAATCAGGCTCTGAAAGGTTTGTGCCTGATCCCACGGGCAGCCTCCGGCACCCCGCAGACGCGCCATGATTGCCAATAGTCTGGCGAGTGGCGTTGCGGGATTGACCGGTATTATCTGGTCAGTCATCTGTAAGGATGCCCTTGCGATGGGTTTCGTTGATCTGTTTGAGCAAGGTGTGGAAGGGGATGTAATCCCCATGGCGTTGAATCAGATCCATGAAGGGCAGATCCTCGCGGCCAAAGCTGTAGGTGCCCTGTTTCATGGCGTCATGAAGAGCCTGAATGGATTGTTCCAGAGGCTCCAGATAACCCGGCATTCGGGTTAGATCCTCCATCTCGTAGAGCAGGCATTCGCGCAGATCCGCGACCTCAAACACCGCTTGCTTGACCCATTCGATGTATTCCTCGGCACTTTTGGCCCGTCGCAAACTCATGGTTTATTCTCCACCGTTCTCCACCATCGCACTCTCAAAAAAACCCTGACACGCGCGAATCTGCTCGGCGGTCAGCAAAAATACCCCGTCACCGCCTCGTTCAAAATCCAGCCACAGAAAAGGCACCCTTGGCAGGCACTCGGTGAGAACCGTGCTACTGGCCCCCACTTCCGCGATCAAAATTCCCTGGGGACTCAGGTGACGTCCAGCGTCTCGCAGAATCCGCAAGACCAGATCCAGGCCGTCTTCCCCGGCCGCCAGGGCGAATGCCGGTTCATGCCGGTATTCCTCCGGCAGGGCTGCCATTGCAGCCTGATCGACATAGGGTGGATTGGCCAGAATCACATCATAAATCGCCCCTTCGAGTCCGGCGAAGAGATCCGATGCCACCCAGCGAACCCGGTCTTCAAGGCCATAGTGCTGGATGTTGAGAGCGGCGACTGCCAGGGCCTCTGGCGAGAGGTCGCTGAGCGTCACCACAGCCTCGGGAAAATGCAGGGCCGCAGCGATGCCGATACAGCCGCAACCACAGCACAAATCCAACAGCTGCGTGACCGCCGGCGGTTCTACCCAGGGGGCGAGCTGGCGTTCGATCAATTCGGCAATCGGGGAACGGGGAATTAAGACCCGTTCGTCCACCTTAAATTCCAGTCCGGCGAACCAGGCCCGGCGGGTTAGGTAAGGCACTGGCCGCCGCTCCTCAACCCGGCGTTGCAGCAGGGCCAACACCCTGGCTCGCTCGGCGGAGGTGAGGTGGCTATCGAGATAGATCGGCGGCAAATCCTGCGGCAGATGCAGGGTCGGCAATACCAGAGCCACGGCCTCGTCGAGGGCGTTGTCGGTGCCGTGGCCGTAGTGAAGTCCCGCCTCCTGAAAACGGCTGACGCCGAACCGGAGGTAGTCGCGTAGCGTAGTCAAACCCTCATCGTTCCAGTCCATCTCCGGGTGATCCCCCTGAATTATCTGTAAAACCAAAGAAAAGCCTGCAAAAAACCGTTGGCGATTAGGCCCGCAGCCAGGTCATCGAGCATGAATTATCCCAGCCCGGCCAGGGCCGGGATAGTCTAGCCGAAGTGGTCATAACCGGAATTCGCCAAGGTGATCGGTTGGCCCTCCGGGCCTTCTAGCCGGAGACCCGGGGTGACCTCAATCTGGCCAATGGCCGTCAGTGGGCAACCCA
>JBAXSA010000315.1:0-3861 GCA_037130945.1 Pseudomonadota bacterium
GTCGTTTGATAACTGCTGCCTAGAGCCTAACGGACGATGATGCTCTGAATCGCTGTTAAGCCCGAAGCCCCTTGACAAACACCTTCGAATTACGACGGAAATTGTAAAGAGCCTGGCGGGTCATGGGCAGGCTGTCCAGGGTCATGGGTTCAAAACCTCGCTCACGGAACCAGTGGGCGGTGTGGGTGGTGAGTACAAAGAGTCCGTGAATACCCAATCTCCCGGCCTCACTCTCCATCCACTGTAGCAAGGTCTCCGCCCGGCCGGAGCGTCGATAATCGGGATGCACTACCAGACAGGCGAGTTCTGCCATCTGCTCTTCCGGATAGGGAAACAGCGCGGCACAGCCTAACACCAGGCCATCCCGCTCGATCAGGATAAAACGCTCAATGTCGGTCTCCAGCCGTTCCCGGGAACGCCGCACCAGAATACCCTGAGCTTCCAGAGGAGAAATTAATTCCAGGAGACCGCCGATGTCGTCGATGCGCGCCGTCCGGATGTGTTCGACGGGTTCCTGGGTCAACAGGGTTCCCATCCCCTCGCGGGTGAACAATTCCTGCAACAGGGCGCCGTCCTTCTCCCGGCCAATCAGGTGAATCCGGCCGACTCCGCCCCGGCAGGCCTGAAGCGTCGCTTGCAGGGTGTGCGCCGTATCCTCGGCCAGATCGGGATGGGCGGTCAGCCATTCCTCCAGACCCTGGGAGGTGAGACTGGAGGGCAGGAGGGCCACGGCCTCCTCGTCGAGCAGGACGATGAACTTGTCGGCATCGAGGGCCATGGCCACCGCCGCCGCCACCTCGGGTGCCCCCAGATTGAAAATCTCGCCCGTCGGAGAATAGCCGAGCGGCGGGATCAAGACCAGGGCACCCTCGTTGAGACGCTGACGGATGGCCTCGGCATCGATCCGCCGTACCTCGCCGGTGTGGCAAAAATCCACCCCGTGGCGCACCCCGAGGGGCCGGGCGGTGACCAGGTTGCCCGAGGCGGTTCGCAGACGCACCCCGGCCATCGGGGAATTGGCCAATCCCATCGACAAGAGCGCCTCGATCTCGCCCCGCACCACGCCCGCCACCTCCTTGACGCACTTCAGGGCGGTGTCGTCCGTCACCCTGAGCCCCCCCACATAACGGATATCCGCGCCCCGTTCCCGAAGTCGGGCTTCGATCTGGGGACGTGCGCCAAAGACCAGCACCAGCCGCACGCCGAGCCCATTGAGCAGAGCCAGATCCTGGATCAGATGCGGAAAACGGGGATCGGCCAGGGTCTCGCCCCCCACCTGCAACACAAAGGTACGGCCGCGATGGGCATGGATGTAGGGTGATGACTGGCGAAACCAGTGGACAAAATCGGGGGCCGCAGTCACCAGTGATCTCATGGGGTAAGACAAAAACGCTGGATCAGCCCCTGGAGCAGGGTCACCGTCGGCACCAGACGATCCAGAGACAGAAATTCATCGGGTTGATGCGCCTGGGCGATGTCGCCGGGGCCGAGGATCAGGGTCTCCAGCCCGAGTTTTTGCAGAAAGGGCCCCTCGGTGGCAAAGGCCACGGCTTCGGCCGGGTGTCCGGTCAGAGCCTCGGCCACCTGAACGAGGGTCGAACTGGCGAGGGTTTCAAAGGCCGGAACCCCCTCGAACAGCGGCGTCAGTGTCCAGCTCAGACCAGAATCCGCCAGTACCCCGCCGATGCGCTCTCGCAACGTCTGACGTAGCTCCCCAAGATCCATCCCCGGCAGTGTCCGGAGATCCAGGTGCAATTCACAGGCACCACAGATACGGTTGGGGTTGTCGCCGCCGTGGATATGCCCCAGATTCAGGGTTGGCACGGCCACACCAAAAGCCGGGTTACGGTGACGCGCTTGCAACTCGTCGCGCCAGGCCAGGATGGTTCCGAGTACCCGAACCATGCCCTCCATCGCGTTCCGCCCCAGGGAGGGATCGCTCGAATGCCCGGACTGGCCCAGGATCCGCACCGCCTCCATGCCAATTCCTTTGTGCAAACGCACCGGGCGAAGCCCTGTCGGCTCGCCAATCACGGCATACCGACCCAGGGAGCGCCCAGCCTTGGCCAGAGCCCGGGCACCGCACATGCTGCTTTCCTCGTCGGCGGTCGCCAGTATCGTCAGGGGATATTTTAGGGTTTTGAGATCCAGTCCTTGGATTGCCTCCAGCACCAGGGCGAAAAATCCTTTCATGTCGGCCACGCCCAACCCATACAATCGGCCATCCCGTTCAGAGAGCCCAAAGGGATCGCTGTGCCAGAGGGCCTCGTCAAAGGGCACCGTGTCGGTATGACCGGCCAGCACCAGACCCCCTGAACCTGATCCAGACCTCGCCAGCAGATTGAACTTGCCCGAATGGCCGGGAATGGCTTGGCGTTCGACGCAAAATCCCAGCGCCTCGAACCACTCGGCCAGCAGGTCGATCACAGGGCCATTGCCCTGATCCCACGCCGGACTCACGCTGCTCACGGACGGCGCAGCGATCAGCCGGGTCATACAGGTCATAAGGGGTAGCGGCGTCATCGCGTTAACCCTTGGCACCCAGCCAGCCGGCGGCGCGATGTTCCGCCGTCACGGAGGTATAAAGCCCACCCCGGACGTTAAAACGGGCAGTTAGGCGCATAAAACGGGGCTCCAGTGCGGCGACCAAATCATTGAGTATCCGGTTGGTCACCGCCTCGTGAAAGTGGCCCTCATCACGAAACGACCAGATGTACAGCTTGAGAGCCTTCAACTCAACACACCGCTGATCGGGGATGTAGTCCAATTCCAGTTCAGCAAAATCCGGCTGGCCAGTTTTGGGACAGAGACAGGTAAACTCGGGAATGCGAATCTGGATGCGGTAGTCCCGGCCGGGTTCGGGGTTGGGGTTGGGAAAGGTCTCGAAGGTCTTGCTGGGCAGGGAGGGCATAGAGAGATACTCCTAAAAAATGACGACAGGAAAAAACACATGCAGGGAAATCACCTAAGGCCATTCAGCATCAGTAGCCGCCGTAAAATGTCCTCGTCCGGCGCAACGTAATGTTATGCTCTTAATATACTGATCAATAATTTGACCCATTCCATACACGACTCATCAATTGGCGCGATTGCTCTTTTTTTAAGCGCCGGTGTATACGCATAAGCTTTTAGCCAAGATTTTGCCAGTGTATCTTCGTCTATCATTTTGCTACTTAAACATCTATCGAGAATAATTTTTGACCAATCATCAAATGTTACTATTAAGAAATTTATGCCATAAATTGCTTTTGCTTCTTCTAGTCTTTTTCTAACTCTTCCGTTCTCTGAATCGCAACATTTGTCACGAATCCAACAACTTGAATATTGTCATGGCCAGAAATTTTTTCACACACCTCTTCAACCTCTTCCCTGAGATAGCTTTTCCCATATTTAGCATCCCACGATGCTACGATATCGCCGTTTTCTATCAATTCTATGTCACCGATATTTCCATGTTTTTTGTTAGCGAATCTCATTTGTGATAGTGGTTTTAGAATCATATCTGCAAAAGCTCCACTTTCTATGGCTGCCTGCATCAATGCAAAGCGATGGCTGGCAAGTGGTGTAAGCAAATGCTGAGAGAAAGAGGGGTAGTGGCATGAATGACCTAGCGTCGGAATTTGATACCATCAACTTGGGCGACCAACGGTTGAACTGGCCTGCCCGCCGAGTCCTCAAAAAGCCATGCCATCACACACATCTTCGCCGAGTACCCGGCATGGATACCGTAAGCCATTGATGTTAGCAAAAGGCCCGTTTTATTGGTGATCGTCAAGGGGAAGAAAAATATAAAGAAGCTAGAAAAGTATGGCTAGAAAAGACCTTGCCAGCGATTATAAAAAAGGCCAAAGAAGAAAACGC
>JBAXSA010000316.1:0-3854 GCA_037130945.1 Pseudomonadota bacterium
CGCAACTACCTGGTTTTCAAAGTTTTTTGTACCACGGGAATTCCCAAAGAGCCCTTTTTCCTTGGCTTGATAGAGGGCGATGTCGGCCTTATTCGGCCACCAGCGTAAAGTCGCACAATGCTGATGCGTGAACTCTGTGTCCGATGGCCTGAGTGCTCATTTCCTGGGATTCACGTGGTGCCTACCTGCGCGACTTTACGCTGGTGGCCGTTTCATCGAGTACATCATCATTGTGGGTGGAGACGAATTTAATCGGCGCGGTTTTCCAATGCTCCGGCACCTCCCCTAACCATTCCACGCCGCTGGCTTTGTAGTGCGGATAGCGGGGAAAACTCATGCGTTGGCCACTGCTTCAAACATGGGGTGCCTGAGTGTGCGCGGATTGCACTGAAAGACGCATGCCCATTGCCTTGAGGATCGCGGAAAAGCTGCTCAACGCGGGATTACCCCGTGGTGACAGAGTGCGGTAGAGCTGTGTCGGGTTCAGGTGTGCCTGCTCGGCTATGGCCTGTATGCCGCCGAATGCTTTTGCCATTTGCCGGAGTGCGATCAATAACTCGCCTTGATCGCCATCTTCGAGAATGCTATTCAGCAATTGAAGCGCGTAGGCAGGGTCTTCGCGGTACACATCGGCCATTGCTTCATCATGCGCTCTATCTTTCATCGCCTGTTCTCTCCTGCCAATCCCGCCAATATTCACAGGCGCGGGCTATGTCCGCATCTTGCGTCTGTTTATCACCACCACACAGCAGCAATACAATCTCTTTGCCCACAATGGCGTAATACACCCGATAGCCCGCGCCAACATCAATACGGAGCTCCCACACGCCATCGCGGCAAAATTTGTGGTCGCCAAAGTTGCCTTGCTCGATCCGGTTCACACGCCGATCTACTGCAATCCTTGCCTTAGTGTCACGCTGCTTGCGTAGCCAATCGAGATAAACATCTTTCTCGTCCTCGGTTAGGTAGTGGCGAATTTGATACATTTCATAGTCTCGTTTATAAACGAAACTTTATCAAGGTTTGGACGATGATTGAAACCGCGCACATCAATCTGCCCAGTAACAGTTTATAAATCAACAACTTGCTGACTCCTACTTTCTGGCCTTTTTGAAGGATGCCCTAAAAGACAACTCTTTTTGGGTAACCAGACACCGTCAGTCAGACTGGTAAAATTGGAAGTTGTTGCGGCCTTTTTCCTTGGCTTGATAGAGGGCGATGTCGGCCTTATTCATCAGCTCGATAACGTCCTGGCCATGCGCTGGGCTGATGACAATACCAATGCTGGCACCCACATAAACCGCGTTATGGCCAATCAGAAAGGGTTCAGCCATGGTGTGGATGATCTTGCCGGCAATCTGGGCCGTGGAGTCATAACCCTCGATGTCTTGCAGCACCACGATGAACTCATCGCCCCCCTGACGAGCGGCGGTATCCGTTTCCCGGATACAGGCGGTCAGACGTTTTGCCACATCCTGTAGCACATGGTCGCCGGCCAGGTGACCCAGGGTATCGTTGACCGCCTTGAAATAATCGAGATCAACAAACAACAGGGCGACTTGGCGCTGGTATCGAGGTGCCTCGCGTAGCGCCATTTTCAGGCGTTCCAAGAGCAGATGGCGGTTGGGCAAACCGGTCAGTGGATCGTAGTCGCCCCGATAACGGGTTTCGTCCTCGGCCTGTTTGTGCGAACTGATGTCGTTGAATTGGCCAATGAATCCCGCGATATCGCCCTGTCCATCCCGCACCGCCGTGATCGTCAGCCATTCCGGATACAGGGTGCCGTCCTTGCGGCGATTCCACACCTCCCCGCTCCAGTGGCTGTTTTCGAGGAGTTCGTACCAGAGGGCGATATAGAAGTGGATGTCGTGCCGGCCCGACTGGAGAACACTGGGATTTTTCCCCATCACCTCCTCGGAACCGTACCCCGTGATCGCGGTAAAGGCACGGTTAGCCCGCCGGATGCGATTCTGCGGGTCGCAGATAAAAATGCCGTCGGAACTGTTCTCGAAGACGGAAGCGGCCTCTTTCAACCGGAGTTCGGCCTGTTTACGCGCCGTGATGTCGCGAAAAGCCAGCACGGCCTGATCGCTGGGCAAACGATTCTTGACGATCGCCAGGGCATATTCCACTGGGAGGAGACTGCCCTGCTTGCCGGCGTAGAAGGTCTCACCCCGCACGATGCGAGAACCTGCGGCGAGGATCTGTGAAATCTCATCCGGTGCCGCCATGGACTCACCCTGGGCGTTACGGTGTATCAGGGCGTGTAAATTCATTCCCATCAGCTCGGATTCGTCATATCCCAATATCCGGAGCGCAGCGGGGTTGGCAAAGACGGCGAGACCCTGTTGGTCGATCCCGACAATGCCATCGGCCACCGCGTCCAGAATGGATTGGGTACGGTGGGCCAGGCGGCGCAAGCGGGCATTAATCCAGGCAACATACCCGGCAAAGACCCCAAGCAGGATCATCAAACCCAAACCAGTGGCCAAGTAAGGATAATAGGGGCGGAGATCGAACTGGCCCGGCGGCGAGTAGATCAGGTCTTTCAGCGGATAGTCTCGCGGCAGCATCTTGAGATTGGCCAGGGTGTCGGCAATGTGCCGCCAACGGCTGGGATTCTGATAACCCATCTCGACAATCTCGGGAACTACAAGTTTCCGGATCTGCGCCGCTTCCCATTCCAGATCTTCCCGGCTATTGGACTGCGGGTAATGCTTGAACAGCCAGTCGATCATTTCCCGGGGATGATTGATGGCATAAACCCACCCCTCGAGGGAAGCGGTTCGAAACGCCTCGACCTGGCGGGGATGGTCGCGCAAGTGTTGCGCCATGGTGAACAACACCTGACCATAAAAATCAATGCCGGCGGACGTGGGACGAAAGACTTTGTAACGAACCCCCTGGCGGGTGAGATCGTCCAGATCCCGGCTGATGATGGCATCCATGGCATCGACCCGGCCACTGGCCACGTCTTCCCACTTTGCGGTGCTGGGCAGAATGCGAACCTGGTTTTCCAATCCCTCGATACGCAGATAGGCCTGAATCGAGGTGGCGTCCGGACTCAGCATGATGCTGTGACCCGCTAGGTCATGCACGGTGTCGATGTGGCGATCCTCGGCGACGACCAGACAGCGGCGGGAGTGTTGGAGCGGGGTGGCCAATGAAACGATCATCTGATCTTGCGCATGCCGCAGCAAAATGCCGCTATCGCTAGTGCCGTAATCGGCGACACCCCGTGTCACAAGATCCTCGCCATCGACACCGGGCTGTCCTTCGAGAATCGTGACGTTGAGGTCTGCCTTCTGGTAATACCCCATGATCTGGGCGGCGTAGTAGCCGGCGAAACCAAACTGGGGCGGTTCGTTCAACTGGAGGGTGACGGTTTCCGTAGCCTGGGCGGCGGGTGCCAGGGGCAACGTCAGGATGCCCAGCCAGAGGCAGAGAAAAAGGGAGGTTCGGCGAATTGTACTCATCCTCATATCCTCATAACCAGTTTTTGCGCTTGAACCACGCCATCATGCCCGCCGCAATGACGATCATGACCCCCCAGACCAGGGGATAGCCATAGTACCAGTTGAGTTCAGGCATACCCCAGGGGCTCTTGCTATTGCCGAAATTCATGCCGTAAATTCCAACGATAAAGGTAAGGGGAATAAACAGGGTGGTGATGACCGTCAATACCCGCATGATCTCGTTAAGGCGGTGGCTGGTGGCGGAGAGGTAGACATCCAGCATGCTGGTGGTCATGTCGCGATAGGTTTCCATCAGGTCGATGATCTGAATGGTGTGGTCGTAGCAATCGCGGAGGTAAGGCTTGATGTCGGCGGCGATCAGGCGGTGTTCGTCACGCA
>JBAXSA010000317.1:0-3842 GCA_037130945.1 Pseudomonadota bacterium
TTAGCCGGGCCAGGAACTTGCGCCCATCCATGCGCGGCATGTTGAGATCAAGCAGAATTAGATCCGGACGCGGCGCGTCGGGATAGGGTGCTTCGCATTGTAAAAAGGCCAGCGCCTCAAGGCCGTCTCGCACATGATGGAGATCCACCAGCACTCGGCCTTCCCGGAAGGCCAGGCGCGCCAGATGGGCGTCGGCGAGTTCATCCTCGACCAGCAGAACTGTAAAGAGGGGTTGATGGGATGTCACAATGTTTCCTCAATGGGTAAATCAAAAACGAGGCAAACCCCGCCGTCCAGACCGTCCTCGACCCGCGCCTGTCCCCCGGCCATTCGCACACTTTTCCGCAACAGGGCAAGCCCCATGCCGGTGCCGGGTTGGGCCTCGCTGTGTGGTACCAGGCGGGTAAACAGACCAAAGACCTGATCCCGGTATTCGGGCACGATCCCAAGGCCATTGTCATTGAAGCGAAAAGTGGCACGGGAACCGCTGACCTGGGCCGAAATATCCAGGCGCAAGGGCCGGTCAGGCCGGCGGTAACGCAGGGCGTTGTCGAGCAGGATGGCAAAGATTTCATGGAGGTGTTTGGGTGGAAACCAGACCCTGGGCAGAGGATCGTGAATGACGATCTCCGCCTCCGCCGCCTCGAGACTGGCCGCAATCACCCGAGCCAGCACCGGGCGACTCTCCACCCGTCCGGCGGTGCCCGTATGATCCAGCGCCAGATAGCGCTGAACATCGCGCATCAGTGCGCTGAGACGGCGAGCCTGTTGCTCAATGAAGGTCAGGGACTGGCAGTCGTCCTCGTCGGTTAGCCGGCCGGACAGACGCCGGCTCAAGCGTTGGGCAAAACTCGCGATGCGGCGTGTCGGTTCCTGAAGGTGATGGGCGGTGATTTCCGCGAAGCGTTGCTGCTCGGCGCTACTCTGCGCGAGACGATCCCGGGAATTTTGCAGGGCAGCGGCCATGCGGTTGAACGCGGCGATGAGATGCCGCAACTCCGGGCTGCCGGCCGGAATCAGGCGGGTCTCCAGATGGCCCTGGGCGAGCGCCGAAGCGCCCTGTTCCAGGTGTTTGATCGGTAACAATCCATTGCGTAGCACCCCCCAGATACCGAAAAAATTCAGCATCACCGACAGCAACAGGATTCCCAGGTGATAGAGCAGATGGCTCCAGGCGTGGCGGGCCTGATTCTGGATGCTCAGGGTCAGATACAGTTCGCCATAGACGCGCCCTCCCACGCTGACCGGGGCCTGGCCCGCCAGATCGCTAAAACCCATGGCCTCGCTGAACCAGCGCGGGACTTCCAGGGGCAGTGCCCGATCCTCGCTGAGGACTCTGGCACCCGTGGGGTCGCGGTATTCGGCGCGGAGGACATTGGAGCGCCGGGTAAATTGGTCGAGGGTTTGTTGTAGCGTAGCAAAATCGCCGATGACCGCCACCTCGGCCAGGGCCGCCGGCAGAATTTCGAGTTCATTGGCGAGTTCCTCCGCCAGGTTCTTTTGTACGAGACTGCTCTCCTGGCGTGCCAGCACCAGCAACAGGAGACTGCTCGCGACCATCAGGGCAAGGCTCGCCGCAGCCAGCAGACGGGCCAGCAGCGAGAGCCGCGCCCAGAGTGTCTTGAAGGCGTCAAACATGATCGATTACTTATTAAAATCCTTCAGCCGCGTATTTTTGTAAAAATCGGTGTAGTTCTGGTAGTCAGCGGGTGTCGCCGCCTGAAATCCGTAGGGGGGGTTCTGGCCAATCATCCGGGCGCTGGCCTCCAGAACCCGAAGACCCGCCGGGTCTTCTTCCATGCCATCAATCGCCCTCTGAACCGCGCCGGCCACCGCCTGGGGAACCCGCGGATGCACCGCGATGGGCAGGTTCAAATATGGCGTCGATTCCCAGAGTACCCGGTAGCTGAGTTTCTCGCGGGCGGCAAAGTCACGCATGATCTGGTTATTGACGCCGGCGGCCAATACCCGGCCGGCCTTGAGCTGTCCCATGATGCCCTCCTGATTGCCGCCAAAGACCGGCGTGACGGTGACGCCCTGGCGCAATAGCTGATCCATCGGCACGGCATAGCCGACAAAGGCGCTGAGCGAAGGAAAACCCACTTCCCGGCCTTGCAGATCTGGCAACGACTGAATCGGCGACGCGGCGAGGGTGACGATCTGGCCGGTGATGGCCTCGTCGCGTGGGCGCAAAATCACCTGATAATGGGCCGTCGCCATCCTGGGGTGAAAAATGGTATTGGAATAGACAAAATCGAATTCGCCACGCTCGATGACCTCGTTCGATTCCGGCCCCGTGCGGGCGACCTTGAGCAGAAGCGTCACACCCGTTTTTTGCCCGGCATAGTCCAGAATTGGATTCCAGTATTGCGCCGTCAGCACCGCGCTGCGCTGCGGGAGAACACCGAAGGAATAGCGATCAGCGGCCTGGGCAACCACGCCCAATAGGGCCAGGATCAGGCCCGCCAAACAGGCCCAACAGGCCAAACAGGCCAAACAGGCCAAACCCGGTTTCATGGGATGTCTCATGAGGATGCATCAACAGATTGGGGGAGGGTAAACGACCCGATTGCGCCCTCCCGCCTTGGCGCAATAGAGCGCCTTGTCGGCGCGGGCCAAGGCGGTGTCTGGTGATGCGTCGCCACAAGACAGCGCCGCGATGCCAATGCTGACCGTGACCTTGAGTTCATGACCCTCGATTTCCACCCGCATCCCGGCGACCTGCTCGCGCATACGTTCGGCGAACTGGCACGCGGCCAATATGTCCGTGCCCGGCAACAGGATGGCGAATTCCTCGCCACCCAGGCGGCCCGGCAGATCAACCTTGCGTAGCGTCTCTCGCACGGTCTCAGCAAAGCTCATCAGCACCGTGTCGCCCGCCGCATGTCCGTAGCCGTCGTTGATCCCCTTAAAATGATCCAGATCGAGCATCAACAACGCGGCGGGGTCGCCAAAGCGTTGGCTGCGAGCCCACTCCTTTTCCATCTGGGACAAAAAGTGCCGGCGATTGGCAAACCCCGTCAGAGCGTCGATGGTGGCCAACTGAACCAGTTCCGCTTCCATCGCCTTGCGCTCGGTAATGTCCTGCTTGATGGCCACAAAGTGTTGAATCGTGCCGTCCCCCGCCAGTACGGGTGAAATGCTCAGGTCTTCGTGATAGAGAGTGCCATCCTTGCGTTTATTGACGACCTCGCCGCGCCACACCTGCCCGGACAGGATGGTTTCCCACAGCCGCCGATAGAACGCCTGATCCTGTTGCCCGGATCTGATCAGTTCGCCGGGTTTTCGTCCCACGGCCTCCGCCAGGGAAAAGCCGGTCAACACCGTGAAAGCCGGATTGGCCCATTGGACACGCGCCTCGGTGTCGGTGATGACAATGCCATTGGCGGCGGAATTCAAGGCTGCCTCGAACAATCGCGAGCGGGATTCAAGGGCTTCCCGCACCAGCGCGTGGCGCACCGTGCGGCCGAGCGTGTCAGGTTCAAACTGGCCCTTGACCAGGTAATCCTGAGCGCCCGCCTGTAACGTCGCGTTGGCCAGAGGGTGGTCGTCATGCCCGGTGAGTACCACCAGGGGCACATTGGGTAAGGCGGCTCGCATGGCCGACACGGTGCGCAGACCCCTCGAATCGGGCAGGGATAGATCCAGCAACACGAGATCGGGTTTGCGCTGGCGAGCCGCCTCGATGCCGCTCGCCAGGGTCTTGGCCCAGATCACGGATTCAGGATCGTCGTGCCGCCCCATCCCAGCCAGTCGCATCTGCTCCCGGATCAGTCCGAAGTCGCCGGGATCGTCCTCGATCACCAGGATGGTCAAAGGTTTTTGGAAGGTTTCGTTCATTC
>JBAXSA010000318.1:0-3828 GCA_037130945.1 Pseudomonadota bacterium
GCCGAAGAGTACCGGGATGACGACCAGGGTCAGGATGGTGGAGGTGATGAGCCCGCCCATGACCACCACCGCCAGGGGTTTTTGGATATCGGCACCGGAGCCGGTGGCGTAGAGCATGGGCAGATGGCCGATGAAACTGGTGAGCGCCGTCATCAAGAGTGGCCGGAAGCGAAGCCGACAGCCCTCGTGGATGGTCTCATCAATGCTGTGGCCGTTGTCGCGTAGTTGCCGGAAGAAGGCGATGAGCACCACCCCATTTTGCACGGCGATCCCTAAGAGACAGATGAAGGCCACGGCCGCCGATACCGAAAGTGGCATATTCCAGGCCCGGATGGCGAGAATGCCCCCCACCAGGGCAAAGGGCAGGTTCAGGATCACCAGCAGAGAGTCGCGGAGGGTGCCGAGCGCCATGAACAGCAGGCAGAAGATGAGGAAGAGCGCCGCTGGCACCACGATTGCGAGGCGTTGCATGGCTCGCTGTTGGTTCTCGAACTGGCCGCCGTATTCAAGGAAGTAGCCGGCTGGAAGTTCCTTTTCGAGCGCGTGCAGCTTCTTTTGGGTCTCGGCCACAAAGCCGCCCAGATCCCGGCCCCGGATATTGACCTCGGCTGCCACCCGGCGCATACCCTTCTCCCTGCCAATCTGGGCTGGCCCTTCGACCAGTGCAATTTTTGCCACCTGGCCCAGGCGGATTGGTTCGCCGGAGGCCCCTCGGATGAGCAGTTTCTCCAGGGAGTCAAGATCGCCCCGCTCCCTATCGGCAAGCTTAACAATGGTTGCGGTGCGCAGCGGGCCTTCCACGACCCGGGTCGCCTCGCGTCCGGCCAGGGCGATTTCGATCACCTCATTGACCTCGCCAACGTTTACCCCGTAGCGGGCGAGCGTCTTGCGGTCGTAAGTGATCTCGATCTGTTCCATGCCCGAGACCTGCTCCACCTTGACGTCTCGCGCCCCCGGAAGTCCGTTGAGGATGGCGGCGATACGGTCGGCGTAGCCCTTCAGTTTTTCCAGATCTTCGCCATAGACCTTGACCGCCAGGTCGCTCTTGACGCCGGAGATCAGCTCGTTGACCCGGAGGTTGATGGGTTGGGAGAAGGAGAGCCGGATGCCGGGGATGGTGGAGAGATCTCGGTTCATGGCCTCGACCAGCCCCGGCTTTTCGCGACCCGGCGTCCAGTCCTTCTTGGGTTTCAGCATGATAAAAAAGTCGGTTTGTTCTGGGCCCATGGGGTCTTCCGAGATTTCGGCCCGGCCGGTCTTGCTGACCACGGTCAACACCTCAGGGAAAGAGGCCAGCAGCCGTTTCTCAATAAAAGTGCTTACCGAGACCGACCCTTCCAGCGAGGCGTTAGGCAGGCGCACGGCGTTGATGGCGATGGCCCCCTCGTCCAGGTTGGGCATGAACTCGGTGCCGATGCCGGTGACGGCCCATGCTGCGGCGGCGAGAGACATGACGGCAAGGGTCATGGTAATGGCCCCGTGCCTCCTGGCAGCGCTGAGAAGGGCCAGGTAGCCTCGGTTTAAGGCGCGCACGAACCAAAACTCCTTCTCTGGTTTCTGGCTTAAAACCAGGGCGGAAAGAACCGGCATCACCGTCAAGGCCACCACCAGCGAGACCAGGATGGCGATAATCATGGTGGCGGCGAGCGGCTGGAACATCTCGCTGTACGTTCCCAAAATAGTTCATATTTCATCTGAAATTTTTTTTCGACCAAGCCCTTCCCTCATTGCCGGGCATTCATTCCAATCCTCGCTGGCAGGTTGCCGTGGACTTCACTGTTAACAGCGAATCCCGCGGCGTCTCCTCTGTTGGCACATCCCATGCACTTTGCATCGTACATGGGACACCCGGAACCAGTACTCCATGCCGCTGAGGCCTATCATCCCCGCACACCGCAAGAGTCACCTTTATGGAATTTGCTGGACAGGTATTTCGACCAGTTCACGCAGCTCTATAACGTACGATTCGCGAAGGACTACGGCTTCTTCCGCCCCGTCGTCTCCGAGGTAGTTCACGATTATCTCAAGTGCGGAGACCTCGCCCATGGCTTCGCCCGCGTCCGCTGCCCTGACTGCCGCCACGAGTTCCTGCTGGCTTTCTCCTGCCGTGGCCGTTGGTTTTGCCCCTCATGCCATACCAAGAAGGTCATCCAGTTTGGCGAACTCCTGCGCGAGAACATCATCTATCCCGTGCCACACCGGCAATATGTCTTCTCTATCCCGATAATTCTCCGAAAATATTTTCTTTACGACCGCAAGCTCCTCTCAGGTCTCTGCCGCTCGGCCCATGAGAGCCTGCTTGTGTTTTTCAGGACCACACTTGGCAAGCCAGAAGGTGTGATCGGGACAGTCATGGCGATCCAGACCTTTGGCGATTACGCCAAGTGGCATCCCCACATCCATTCCCTTACCGCCGATGGGCTCTTTGACGAACGTGGTGTCTTTTATTGTATGCCAAAGACCGCCGACATTCAACCTCTGGCCGAACTTTTCAGGGCCAACGTCCTCAAGATCCTCAAACGAAAAGGGCTGATAGACGACCAGCTCATCGCGAAACTCCTGAAATGGCAGCACACCTCCGGCTTTTCCGTCCACAACGGCGTGCGGCTGGCCCGTGACGACTCAAAAGGCCTAACTGCCGTGGCTCAGTATATCCTGCGGAACCCTTTCGCCCAGGGCAAAATTACCTTCAACGAGACCACCGGCATGGTTGTCTATAAATCAAAGATGTCCCACAGCAAGGCCGAAGGGGGTAAAAAGAACTTCGTGGTCTACCCAGCTTGCAACTTCATCGCCGCCATCACGCAACATATTCCTGAAAAGAGATGTCAGATGGTGCGCTATTATGGCTGGTACTCGAATAAGATGCGGGGTGAGAGGCGGAAACTGGAAGAAGAATTGACGGCGGCAAATGTGGCAGAGACGAAGGGTGATGAGGCGATTGAGATTGTGGATGTGTCAATCTACAAGCCACGCCGCATCCCTACCCCCACTTGGCGGGAGTGCATTAAAAAAATCTGGGAGATTGACCCGCTCAAGTGCCCCCATTGTAAGGCCGAAATGAAGATCATCAGCTTCATCTCGGAACCAAAGTTGGTCAGGAAGATTCTGGAACATCTGAAACTATGGACAACGCCACCTGTTTCAGAGCGGTTGCCACCGACCAGGGCAGCCCCTTTGCCAGACCCTGACCCAAGTCCAACTGATGAGATCACCTACGAGCCGTTCGATGATGGTTGGCCTCAATACGAAGAGCCATTCATGACGGTCAATTAACTGCCCCCAGGGCCAATGGGCTGGCCTATCCCGACATTACCTTTATGCCAAATATTTGCAACTTGCCGTTTCTGCATGACTTTTTTATATTCCAGCCAAGATCATCTGAAAGATATTGATTTAGATGAGGAGTTCGGCTATTGATGTATACTCATGGGAAGCTACGATTAATGTTTTTGAAACGTTAATCGAGATAAGTCGGTGGAAATCGACCTTTTCTACTCTTTCAGGCCTTCTCTGGTTCGCTGAATTGTGAATTTTTGATTAAGCGTTGGGCATTTTCTGGGCCTTACCGGAAACGCAAAAAAAGCGATTGCTTATCATCCATCATCATCATCAACCTGATGTGGTGCGCCACTATGGCCTTGAACGGCTGGACTGCCTCCGGTCTTGGCTTGGTTGGCTTTCCCATGCACATGATCGAGCACTCGATGAGCGCCCTCTATGATGTGCCGCACGGGGCAGGGTTGTCGGTGGTGATGCCGGCCTGGATGCGCTGGGCTGCAGCTCGCAATCCTCGAAAATTCGCCCAATTGGCAGAACGGGTCTTTA
>JBAXSA010000319.1:0-3822 GCA_037130945.1 Pseudomonadota bacterium
AACGTCGGCGGCGACAAACCAGGGATTGCCTGAATCATCAGGAATTACCCTGATAGCGAACGATTCAAAACTGAAAGGGACGATGTTTTGGGTTAAACTTGTGTCAGTCATGGTAAATCTCCACTGGTTTACTGTGATTAGAGAGAGTCTGGCGTTATAACTGCCGGGCTTTCTCGTGATTTCTGGAATGCCATGATGGCCTTTTCAACGTCTCCAACATTCATTGCAATAATGGCAAGGCCATTGCTATCCGATACGGTTTGCAAGAAGGCTTCCTGGCAATCCGTGGCCTTGCCGCCTTTGCGCTTGCACTCGATGGCGATGAGATGTCCGCTTTTCATCTGGCCAATGATGTCCGAGCATCCAGTAAAACCGAACCTGACAAAGCGTTTATGCGTTCTGCCTTCCTTGGTGGTGTAGGACGAACTGGCTGCGCCGGTATTGAACCGCTGTGCCCAGGCGATGTGCGGGCATAATTGCAGATATTGCAGAACGGCTTTTTGGACATCACGCTCGCCTATTACGGACTTCATGCGCATGGTAGATCACTCGGATGCCTTGAACTCACCGACTACAAACTCGATTTTCGG
Organism: Pseudomonadota bacterium; assembly: GCA_037130945.1. Lineage (GTDB taxonomy): Bacteria > Pseudomonadota > Gammaproteobacteria > Chromatiales > Chromatiaceae > JBAXSA01. The sequence goes on from JBAXSA010000319.1 coordinate 591, forward strand.
CAGTGAATAGGTCTTGTTGGACAGCGAGAAATCGGGTTTCCAGATCAGCGTCCGGTGGAGAACGCAGTGTGCGCCCTCGGGCTGCATGAAACTCGGCAAGACGTAGAATGTCCTGGACTCATGCGGCGGTTCCTCTTGGTAATAGTGAATATTGTCGGGTATCGAGTACGAGATGCCATTGCAGGAGACCCGAACCGAACGAATGGCATAGAACTCGTGATACGCGCCCAGGTTGCGGCGGTAGTCGATGACCAGATCAATGTTCCGGTTGAAGGCGACCACCTGCTCATGCCCGATGATGATGGGAGGCCGGGTAATGAAGGCGGTTTCCAGGATGACGACAATGACGAATCCGGCAATGAGTCCAATGAAGGAACCAATGATCTTGGTCTTCAGGGTGCAGTGGAGGCAGTTTGAATCTTCCACTTTGCTCGTGATGGCTGCACAGGCGTTCATAGTGATTCCTTCATTTGGCGAGAGAGTGTTTTAAGTATTCCCACAGGGCGAGACCGAGAACCGCGCAGATCGATCCAATGGCCCAGACGATGCCTTTTTTGAACAGTTCGCTTTTCAGTTCATCCTGGGTGCGTTTTCTCTCGATGATGCGCTTGTGATACTCGTAATGATTGCCGACATCGCCATCGGGAATTAGATCATTCGTCAGGCAGTCAATCCGGTCATTGATGAATTCCACGACCTTTTTGTCGATGCGGGGCGGCGGCGTGTTTTTATCTTGATCTGTCATGGTCGTTATCCAAAAAAATACAGCCAGTCATCCTGGTGCAGATTGAGCCGTGCTTCGGGGTTCTCCATCAGTACCCGATGCCAAATATCGAATTCACGAACCTTGGCATTGTGTTCTTCCTCTTTGTCCCGGCATTCCGCCAACCGGCGCTGAAGGTCGCTACGCATCATCATGGGTGGCATCCTATTGACATCCTCGTCAGCCATCGCAGGCATTGCTTTCGTTTCAATGCCGATGTTTTTTACCTCGGCGATGAATGCGTCCTTCTGTTCTTTCCACCACGTCAGCCTTTGCTGGTGGTGTTCGCACCTGGCCGCCGCGGCCTTGGCCAGCCGCGAGGCGGTGTATTCAAACGTCCAGTCATTGCGTTGCATCGGTAGGCCCTCGATTTTGCTGTGTCGCACCGGCGAATGGTTAGCCCATGACCCCACTGGAAAAGACAGCGTTTTCCGGGGTCGAGGGAGCAATGGAGCGCAGGCCAGCATTCGGATTTTCAGTCGTCCCGCTGTTCTTCAGACCTTCGAGACGCTGGAGGTGGGCTCCAATCGACACCTGTCCGAGGAGAGGCTGGTCGGAACCACTGGCCATGACCGCCAGGCACTGGCTATGCCGGCCAAACAGAACGGGCCGTTCCAAGCGCTGACCCACGGCCTGGTTGCTCAGGTTCGCGAGTCCCGTCAGGACGGGTTCGTACTCCAGTTTTCCGCCCCGGTTACTGTAGCCGCGATAACGGGTGACGAACTCCCGCTCGATGAAGGGCCAGTCCTTCTCGGTCTTCTCGCCAAGCACAATCCATCCGCCCATGTCGTACAGCACGCGATGGATCAGCGAATCGTCGAACACCACGTCACGCCAGGGGCCAACGTGCTTCACGGCTCGCTCAACCTGGCTCCAGGCGAGGAAAGCGGCATCCTGGGTGGAACCGCCGATCAGGCGTTCGAGGTCGGCGATCTTGGGCATCCACTGGCCGGTGTCGGGATGACGGGCATGACGGTTCATGGCGTCGCGAATGGCCGCCAGGGCGTGGAGTCTGAGACCGGCCCAGTAGATACCGATGACGGTCTCGGAGATCGGCTTGCCGTAATACTCGGCGAGCCCGACCAACAGCTTTACAAATTCGCCTTTGTCGTGGTCAGTCATCGGGGTTCTCCTGGGCGTTGTTGAGCCAGCGCTCGGCGGCTTGCAGGGTGGCGCGTCCGGCCGGGCCGAGCCGGGTGTCCTCGGGTTTGGATGGCGGCTGGGTCTTGGGCTGCGAATCCTCGTGCAGCGGAAAGACCCCCACCCAGCCACGGACGATGGACTGCGACAACACGGCATTGGGGTCGTGGCCTTGGGCGCGGAGTTTCTCCAGGTCACGCAAAACATGGGCGATGCTGCCGTTGACGAGCGGTTTCCTGAGCGCCTTGCGATGAGTCTCGTAGTCGTGCCAGGTCTGGGGATCGATCCAGCCGGGCAAAACCGGGGGCTGGCTCGCACGCGCCCGCGTTCGCGCGGTGGGGGTTGGTAAGGGGGTATCCCCCTTACTCTCTCTTCCGGAAATCGGATCTCCGGATGTGTGTTGGGTTTGAGGGGTCATTCGATTTTCCGTCGTGTTACCACTCTGTTGGGTAGCCTGTTGGGTATGCTCCTCAAAGCCGCGTGGTGGCGGGGTTTCCGAGTGTTGGGTAGCCTGTTGGGTACGGGGGGTCTTTCGTGTTGGGTTCGTGTTATCACTCTGTTGGGTTTGTTTTGGGCAGACCACATCGCGGCGGGCCAACGGGAGGAAAAAAATGAGCCCCACCACCACGCGCTTCTCGATCAGTCCGGCTCGCGAAAGCGAATCCAGCGCGGTTCTAACCTGCATGGGCGAGGGTCTTTTGGCCTGCGCTCCCCGGCCCCTGGGAACGTGGGTCTCGGCCTGCTCGGCCAAACTGGAGAGACTGATCTTCTTGACCACCCCAACGATGCCAGTGGCGTAATCCATCGCGGCGCGGAGAATCAAGTAGATCTTCCAGGCCAGGCCCGACAGACCGTAAAGGGCGTTCATCTCCGGGTTCGTGATGACGAAGGCTGTCATGGTTCCATTCCGTGCGTCATGGCTGGAGACTGCACGCACGGTTGGCGGTCAGGCGCGGTGCGCACGGCTTGGAACTGCTGGACGTGGGCGGCAAGCCAGGCATCGAGGTCAGCCCGGCGATAGATCACGGCGGTGCCAGCCTTGATGTAAAGCGGGCCGGTGCTCGCCATGCGGGCCTTATTCAGAAATTGGACACTGACCCCGAGATAATGGGCGGCCCCCTGGGGTCGCATGTTGACGGGCGTGTTGTCGGTCATTTCGATCTCTCCTGGTTCGTGGAGGAGAGAACAGGGTAGATCCGACCGGGGCGAGAAAAAATAGGTTAATGGGGTGAAACAATGGGGTGAACTTTAGGGCTCACCAAGAGGCCCATTAAGCATTGTAAAATATGGATATTTCAGAAAATGGGTTAATGGGGTGACCGGCGGGCG
>JBAXSA010000320.1:0-3812 GCA_037130945.1 Pseudomonadota bacterium
TGGCAAGACCTGACAGAGGTGATTGAAGAGTGCTTGATCGGGAGGGCGGCCAAAGGGCCACCAGCGTAAAGTCGCACAGGTAGGCATCACGGGAAGCCCATGAAATGACTAATCAGGCCATCGGACACAGAGTTCACGCATCGACGCTGCGCGACTTTACGCTGGTGGCCGTTTTGGACGCCCTAATCTAAGGCTCCCGAATTGACTCCTCCAGAGCCTTTGTCAATGGCCATAACAGATAGGAAATAACAGAACGTTTCCCGACCACGATTTCTGCGGTTACAGTCATGCCCGGCAATAATCGCGCCCCACTGGACATTTTAGCGAGGCGCGAATCACCAAAATCGATTCGGCTCAGGTAATACGCATCCAAACCTGTACCGAGGGAAGCATCACGGCGAAAGGCATCTTCACTGAGGGTGCGGACTTTCGCCACTAGGTTGCCATGGCGCTGAAAAGGATAGGCATCCAGTTTAAGATGTGCGACATCTCCCACCCTGACGTAACCCACATCCAGGGAATCAATCTGTACTTCGGCCTCCAGGGATTCGGCCAGGGGAACCAGGGTAAAAAGTGTTTCGGCGGCTGTCACCACTGATCCCTGCGACAATTTGGCGATATTCAACACAACCGCATTGACGGGGGAGAGCAGTGTCACCAGTTTATGGCGCTTTTCCGCTTTTTGCAGCTGTTCGTTGGTGCTATCTCGCTCACGCAGGGTCGACAACAGATCTTCCATCGTTTTTTGGCGCCAACCTTTCTCGAAGGCTTCTTTTTCGGATTCGGACGCCGCCAATTCCCGTTTAAATTCCTGTTCGCGGTTTTTGGTGAGCTGCATATCGCGCTCAACCTCCATGCGCTTTTGTTGCGCATCCAGAAACATAATCTTTGCGCCAAGTTGTTTGACGAGCAGATTTTTCTGCATGGATTCGATTTCCCGCAGTGGTGCCAGCCGTGCAGTCAAGGATTGTTGATCTCGACGATTGGTTTCCAGCGTGGCACGCAAGCGAGCGATGGTTTCCTCCATTTTCGTCAGTTGGGCTTTATAGTTGGCTTGTCGCTCGGTAGACAACTGCGACTGAAGCAGGCTATCCGTATTGGCTTCGTTTTGGCCGGAATTCGGGGTACCCGCGAGTTCGGCCTTGAGCCGCTGCACCTGGGTGTTCAGGCTACTCAGACGGATGCGCAACTCCGCCTCATCGGCTCCAGTAAAAGTGGGATCCAGGGTGGCCAAGCGTTCGTCTTTTTTTACTACTTGGCCAATACGCACATCCAGTCTCTGGATAATGGAGGTTTCCAGGGGCTGTACGACAATATTGGGCAGGGGCGTCACCAGCCGACCTTTGGCTACGACCATCTGATCCACCTGGGAAAAGGTCGCCCAGAGCAGAAATGACACCAGCAAGGCCAGCATCACATGCAAGGTTGTTTTGGCTACCCAGGGGAGAGGGCTGCGCTCGATCTCGTCGGCATCGGGCAGGAACGCCACAATCGTAGCGTCCGATTGCCCGGGAGATGGCGGCTTTGGCAGTGGTGCCTGTTTTACAACCGACCGGTCTGTTGATGCCATAGGTTTTGATAGGTTTCGCATCGGTTCAACAACTCTTCATGGCGGCCACTATCCATGAAGCGCCCCTGGTGCATAACCAGAATGGCATGAGCATTGACAAGGGTGGACAGGCGGTGGGAAATCATAATCACGGTTCGAGCCACGGCAATGTTTGACAGGTTGCGAATAAAAATGGCCTCACTTTCGGGATCCAGCGCGCTGGCCGCCTCATCGAGAATCAGGATGCGTGGTTTCGACAACAGAGCGCGTGCGATAGATAGCCGTTGCTTTTGGCCACCACTCAGATTGGCGGCATTTTCTTCAAGCATCGTGTCGTATCCCTGCGGTAACCGCTCAACGAATTCATCGGCTCCGGCGGCCTTGGCAGCACCAACGATTTCCTCGAAAGAGGCATCGGGCTTGGCAACCGCGATGTTGGCGCGAACCGTGCCGCGAAATAGAAAGTTTTCCTGCAAGACGATCCCGATCTGGCGACGCAGGTGTGAAAGATCGATCTCGCGTGCATCGGTACCATCGAAGCGGATCACTCCCTCCTGCACCGGGTAGAGCCCCTGGATCAACCGTGTCAGCGTTGTCTTGCCGCAACCGCTACGACCCACAACGCCCACCACCGCGCCGGCCGGGATCGTCAAGCTCGCCCGATCGAGCGCGGCCACGCTGGCGCCCGGATAGCGGAAAGTCACATCCGCGAAGCTGATCTGTCCGGTCAGTTGTGGCCGCAATCCCCCGGCCCCCGCCCGTCCTTCCGGCGGCCGGTTCATCACCTCGCCGAGCATGCGGACGGACAAGGCCGTTTGCTGGTAGGCATTGATAAGGCCCACAATCTGTAATAGGGGTGAAGATACTCGCGCCGACAACATCTGAAATGCGATCAATGCGCCCACCGTCATGGTCTGATCAAATACACTTTGGGCACCGATGACGATAATGGCAATTGGCAAGAGTTTGCCGAGGAAATCCGTAATGGAACCGCCAGCAATGGCAAATTGTCCCAACCGAAAATGCATGGTGATCGCCTCTGCCGAGATTTGATCCCAAGTGCGCCGCTGCACGGGTTCAATCGCCAAGGCCTTGACCGTTCGCATGCCATGGATCGTTTCAACCAACAGCGACTGCCGTTTCCCCTCGGCGCTATACAGCGCATCGAGCCGACGCCGGTAAGTAGGCAACAGTGCCAGGATGATGCCGGCAATCAGGATGGTAAAGACCAACACGAGCATCGCCAGCGTGACCGAATAGACAAACAGAATGGGCAGGAAAATCAGTAGACCGGCGGTTTCCAGCGCGGTGAAAAAGAGCTGTCCGGTGAGAAATTGGCGAATCCCCTCTAGCTGCTGCATGTGCCGGGTGATCACCCCGGCGGACGTGGTCTCGAAATAATCGATGGGCAACGACAGCAAGTGGCCAAATGCACGGCGGGTGATCCGCATGTCGATCTTGTTGGCGGCCGCCAGCGTTAAAAACTGGCGCAGAAAACCAAAGAGGGAATCGAAAACCATGGCCATCACGACGCCAACCGCCAAAACCCAAAGTGTGGAAGCACTTTGATGCGTCAAAACCTTGTCGATCACAAGCTGAAAAAATATGGGCGAGGCCAAAGCCAATATCTGCATGGCCAGCACCGCAAGGGCGATATCGCGAAAAGCCACCCTCTGTTTCAGTATTTCCGGAATAAACCAACGCAAACTGAAGGGTTGGTTGGGATCGGATAGGGAATGCTGGCGCTTCAGTAACACCACATCGCCGTTCCAGCGACTACAAAACTGCTCGCGTCCCAGCAAAAACACGCCGGCTCGACCCTCCAGCGGATCAAGGATGGCTACCTTGCCCTCCCCCTCGGCCCTGACGCCAACGATAATCACGCCGTTGCCATTGGACAATCGGGCCAGGATGGGGAAAACACCCCCCTGAGCCAGCAGTCTTTCCCAGGAGAGCGTGTCGACCTTGGCCTTCAGACCGAGATCCGAGGCCATGCGCAATAGCAAACTGGAGGCCGGTTCCTCGGCGGGCAGGGCGTACTCGTCAATCAGCCGCTCTGGATTGATTGGCAGGCCATGATGTTGAGCAATGGCGGCGAGACATTGGATGACAGTATGGGGAAAGGGATTGGACATCACGCAGACCGGGGTTCAAGCATGGCCAATTTTAGCCGATCGTCGGGGTGGCAGCGCTTGGATCGGAGGATGAATCTCACGGTTCGCTTATTTTGAAGGCCACGTCGTCGGATCGCGTAGCCAACCCT